>JAQVYZ010000089.1 GCA_028708485.1 Caldisericia bacterium
AACCGGCACTCGTGCAGATGTGCATCTAATTGTTCGGCTACACCTAACAAATACTCAGGTGAAAATTGCAGGTAATTAGGTTCCGGGACTTGCAAGGAGAGTTTCCACGCGATGAAAGATTTTCTGTAGAATTTTTACGGCTCCGCTGCGGAGGGTAATTGTATCCTGCAACATCGTGTTGGCTGCCTCTTTATCTTTGAGAGAAGAAGCGTTAATGAGTACGTTCAAAAATGCGCAATGTATCGCAGATTCCATCATGGAAGCAGCTGATCCGAGATCGCTGATCATATTTTTCTTGACCTCTTTTTCAAGGATTTCCAGGATGGGAATGCACTTAACACAAGCTTGGATCGTCATTTGTGGAATCGAAGCGGCATACTGCAAGGCTTCCTGCATCTTTTTGCTTCGGTACGCCTTTTCTTCATCATTGGTTTTTGGGAGATGAACCGCATCCATATACCCGTTAAAAGACTTGGCATCTTCATCAATCAAGTAAATCAACTGTTTTTTGACGCTGTCCAGTTCAGACATATAAGCTGATATGGCGGGAGTTTCCTCAAGAAAATGGGACACCATCAATAGCAAGCCTACTCCCATCGCACCGGTGGTAGCAGCCGCAGATCCTCCACCAGGAGTGGGTTCCTTTGTAGATAAAGCCTGAACAAAACCCTCAACACTTAAATCTTTTAAACCCATTCTTTTTCTCCCTTTTGCTATATAATAGAGATATCGTACAGGTTATTATAACAGAAAGCAGATCGGAGCAGACATGAAAATTTTCTTAATTGGCCGTTTTTCAGTAGGGAAATCTTCCCTGTTTAACAAAATAACGAAAAAACGCAACATCGTAATGGAGGAAAAAGGAACCACCCGCGATATATTGCGCGAGGATTTTGAATTTGAAGGACGTACCTGGACAATCACTGATTCAGCCGGCATGGAGACACAAGCGTATTCAAACCTGTTTGAGGGTCAGAAACAGATGATTCTCGAAGAGATGCGAACAGCAAATGTGATTTTTTTCGTAGTGGATGGAGTAGCCGGTGTGACTCCCATGGATTGGGATGTATTACAGCTTCTTCGCGAAAACAATGCCATCGAAAAAGTTATTTTGCTAATCAATAAACTTGATAAAGGAAAATTCTCAGAATCCGATTTTTACGAGTTGGGTTTGCCAATCCAGTTTGCTGTCTCAGCCATGTCCGGGACAGGTTTGTATGATGCTCTGGAAGCGTGCAAAGCATTTGAGGAGTACCCCGCCCTATTCGAAGAGACAGATCTCCCTCCGAAAGTGGCGATTGTCGGTAGACCGAACGCCGGGAAGTCGACACTGCTGAATAGTTTTCTGAAAACCAACCGATGCTTGGTGAGTGATGAGGAGTTTACGACACGCGATCCGATCAAGGAAAGAATCAATACGAAGCATGGTTCCTTTGACCTGATCGATACCGCCGGTATCCGCTTCAACCGCTTGAAGGAATTCGGACCCGTCTACCTGGGTATGAAAAGGACACTACGGATCATAGAACAGAGCGATGTGGTTCTCTTTGTCTTGGACTCATCCGACCATGTGTACCGGGAAGACCAGCGTATCATGGACGCCATTAAAGAAAACAAAAAAGCATGCATCCGATTAATGAATAAAATGGATATTCTTCCGGATCGAGAAGCGTTCGAAAAGGAAGTAGACCTGAAATTCCGGTACCTGGATTTTGCTCCCCGTCTGTATATCTCAGCCAAAACAAGCAAACACACCGAAAAAATTCCCGCTCTGATACAGCAGGCTTACGCCTCCTACACTTCTCGCCAGAGCACTCATCAGGTGAACAAGATGATCCAGCAGATTCTTACAGATGGATCCCTGCCTATGAATAACCGTAAAATACTCTATATCACCCAGGCGGACATCAAACCGCCTACTTTTGTCTTTTTTGTCAATAAAACCGCCTTATTCGACCAATCCTACATCAACTTTTTCTCAAAACGTATTATCGAATCTTTGAAACTGGTAGGCACCCCCGTAGACATCATTTTCAAGGGGAGGAGAGACAATGATTAACCAAGTGACAGTGATTGGAGCCGGCGCCTGGGGAACCACGATCGCCAACCTGTTGGTGAACAAAGGGATTCCAGTCCTATTATGGGTACACACTCCCCAAACCGAAGCGTTGATGAAAAATCAAAAAAGTCCTTATCTGCCTGGAGTTGCGTTGTCGAAAGATCTTCGGACAACGATTTCTCTCGATTCAGCGCTCTCTTTCTCGCCTGATTGGGTAGTAGCCATACCTTCACGCTTTTTATCTGAGATGATTGGCTCGATGAAGCCGCTCGTGAAAGAGAAAACGCACTTGCTCTCGTTGGTGAAGGGAATGATCCTCCAAAAAAAGCCTTTGTGGCTCTCAGATTATTTTCAGACTGCTTTTCCCTCCTTGCTTCCGGAGCATTTTTCGATTCTCTCGGGTCCGAATTTTGCATTGGAAATTGCGCAGGATTTAATGGCTGCAACCGTGGTGGCAAGCATCTCGGAAGAGGAAGCGACAGACTGGCAGCAAACGTTGGCTACCCCGAATTTCCGCGTTTACACCAATACGGATGTTTTGGGAGTACAACTGGGTGGCGTGATGAAAAACATCATTGCATTGGCAGCCGGCATCCTTGATGGCAAGCAATTGGGCAGTAATCTGAAATCCGCTTTGATCGTTCGCGGGATTCATGAGATGAAGCGGTTAGCAGCTCTGGTAGGCGCGGATCCGAATACCCTTGCGGGTCTTTCCGGCTTAGGTGACCTGATCGGGACCTGCACCAGCTCGTTAAGTCGGAACCTTTGGGCAGGAACGCTCATCGGACAGGGAAAAAGCTTGGAATTTATCACGAAAACCCACAAAACCGTCGAGGGAATCGATGCTCTGCCGGCAGTGTTAGCCATGGCAAAAGATAAGATAGAGATGCCCATCAGCGAAGCTTTGTATGCAATCCTGTTCCAGAACAAACCGGTGATGGACGCCTTGCATGACTTGATGGCCCGCACCGTCAAACCCGAAAAAAAATAAATTGGGACAGTCCCAATTTATTTTTTTTCGGGTGCTTTGAAAATTGGATTGATTCTATTATAATAATGAAGCGTTTGATACAATCGGGGCGTGGCGCAGTTTGGCTAGCGCACTTGCATGGGGTGCAAGGGGTCGGAAGTTCGAATCTTCTCGCCCCGACCATTTTTTTCAAGACCTTATCGGGGAGTAGCTCAGTTTGGTAGAGCGCTTGGTTCGGGACCAAGAGGTCGTGGGTTCAAATCCCGTCTCCCCGACCATTTTCATTTCACTGGTTGTTACCCATTAAAAAAACGATGGTTCAATTTTAATTTTTTTTGTAGAGCTTTAACATAAGAAGTCTCAAAAATGTGTTTATTCAACATAGTTTTCGTATTGATTAGAATTAAAAATCGCTCTAGTTGTCATTGTTTCTGCCTCTATGAAAAGTATATTACTCGCTAATGGATAGTTTAGAATTCTTTTAATTGAAAACTTTCTGGATACAGCTAACAATTCGGAAAGGTGTGAAATGGAGGGAAAGTGATTATAATGATTCCACAACTAAGCAATAATTGAAAGGAGAGGGCAGTATGGAAGATTCTTTAGAAATGTTACGTCACAGCGCATCACATCTGTTAGCGCAAGCAGTAAAAAGGTTGTTCCCGGAGACTCGTTTGGGCATCGGCCCTGCGATTGACACCGGATTTTATTATGATTTTGAGCCAACTACCCTCTGGACATCGGACGATTTATTAACTATCGAAAAAGAGATGCACAAAATCAAGAAAGAAAACCTCCTTATCCAAAAAAGCATCTGGACCCGCGAGCAAGCTTTGCAGTATTTTACGGAGCATAACGAGCCGTATAAAGTAGAATTAGTTCAGGAATTACCCGCAGATGAGCCGATTACTATTTTTCAGCAGGGAGAGTTTTTGGACTTATGCCGGGGTCCTCACCTCGAATCGACTGGGAATGTCCGTTTTTTCACGTTGTTATCCCTTGCCGGTGCTTATTGGCGCGGAGATGAGCACAGACCAATGCTGCAGCGTATCTACGGCACCGCTTTCTTCTCTAAAGAAGATTTGGAAGCCTATCTGATCCAGATGGAAGAGGCGAAAAAGCGTGACCATAACAAAATCGGTCGTGAATTAGAGTATTTTACGACCACCTCGTATATTGGCCAGGGACTACCGATCCTGATGCCCAACGGCGCGAAAGTCATCCAGATTTTACAGCGTTTTGTCGAGGATGAAGAGGAAAGGCGCGGATACCTTCTCACCAAAACTCCCTTCATGGCAAAAAGCGATCTCTACAAAATTTCCGGCCACTGGCAGCATTACCGCGAAGGGATGTTTATTATCGGTGATGAATCCAAGGACGAGGAAGTACTCGCCCTGCGTCCGATGACTTGTCCGTTCCAATTCCAGGTCTTCCTCTCGAAAACCAGGAGTTACCGGGACCTCCCGATGCGCCTGAACGAAACTTCCACCCTCTTTCGGAACGAAGCTTCCGGCGAGATGCACGGATTGATTCGTATACGTCAGTTCACGATTTCGGAAGGGCACATCGCCTGTACGGAAGAACAACTCGCGGATGAATTCGCCGGGTGTGTCACGTTGGCCAATGACCTCCTGGAAGTGATCGGACTACGGGAGGACGTGACCTACCAATTCTCTCGGTTTGATCCGACAAAAATGGACAAATACATCGGCTCCCCGGAGCAATGGGTACAGGTCGAAGAGAAAATGAAGAAAATTCTCGACGCGATGCCTTTCACATATAAGGATGCACCCGGTGAAGCTGCATTTTACGGACCGAAACTTGATTTGCAGATGAAAAACGTGTTCGGCAAAGAAGATACCCTAATCACTGTTCAAATTGATTTCCAGTTGGCGAGTCGGTTTGAGATGGAATACACCGACGCGGAAGGCAAAAAGCAGTTCCCTTATATCCTGCACCGCACCTCGATAGGCTGTTATGAGCGCACCCTCGCTCTCCTACTCGAAAAATACGCTGGAGCCCTTCCTCCTTGGATGGCACCGGTCCAAGTCTGTCTGATTCCCATTACCGACCAGCAGAAAGAGTACGCGGAAGAGATCCATGGGATTCTGAAAACCGCCGGTATTCGTGTCTGGTTGGATGACCGCGCTGAAACCATGCAGAATAAAATTCGCCAGGCAGCCCAGCAAAAAATTCCCTACATGTTAGTGATGGGCGGCAGGGAAGCTTCCAGTCTCGAGAAAATGGTCTCTGTCCGGCAACGCAACGGGGTGGACCTGAAAGCGATGCCTATTGCGGTGTTCCTCGGGAAATTACTGGCACAGATTCAAACCCGTGATAAAAA
>JAQVYZ010000090.1 GCA_028708485.1 Caldisericia bacterium
AATACCAGAAGAAAAACAAGAGTACAAAATGCGGTCTCTGTTCTCGGGTCTGCCCTACAAAAGCGATACAATTACAACCTTATCCGGAGTTTGAAGAGATGAAGTGCATAGGGTGCTGGGGTTGTTTTCACCATTGTCCCACTCATGCCATTTATACCAATAAAGTGAAAAACAAGGGACATTACTTAGCTGATAAAATGCCGGCATTACTGGAAAAACTACCGTTAGAAAAGGATATCCCATGAAAGAAAACCGCTTTATAAACAGATGGGCTTTAGTGACTGGAGCTTCCAGCGGTATTGGCAGGGAAATCGCTATTGAATTGGCTCGAAAACAAGCGAATCTGGTATTGGTGAGTCGAACCGAGTCTGTTTTGGAAGCACTGCAACAGCAGTTGCAGGAACAATTTCAGGTAAGGGTTCTCTTTATTCCGATTGATTTGTCGAAGCCAAATACAGCCGGTGAGATTCAAAAATTCTGTGATGACCAGGGTATTAGTATCACCATCGTGGTGAACAATGCAGGATATGCTTTGAAAACTGCCGATGAAATCAAAAAACCAGAGCAAGTCTGCGGAATGCTGGAAGTTCTCGTCTGTAATCTGACAGAACTGAGTTTACGTTTCTTGCCCGGGATGATGCTGAAAGGGGAGGGATATATCTTGAATATCTCCTCTATTGTTGCGTACATTCCTGTAGCTTCCACCTTGACCTACCATGCAGCCAAAGCCTACGTACTGGCATTTACCAAGGCGCTTCATTGGGAATATGCCAAAAAAGGAATTCATATCACCTGTTCTTTACCCGGAGCAACGAAAACCGGTTTTTCAAAAGCGAGTGACCTATATGTACCCGAACAGCTTTGGAAGACTTATGGTTCAGCAGAATCCGTTGCAAAAGTCAGTATAGAGGCTATGGCGAAAAACCAATGCGTCGTGATACCAGGATGGAACAATCGACTCCTTTACTGGTTAAGCAGAATCCTGCCCCATTATTGGATATATACTTGTCAAAAAAAGTACTGGTCCCATTACCGTCCTTCTTAATTACTGGACTGTCACCGGTTTACCATACTTTTCCGATAGATCTTTCAGAAATGCTTCCACAATGCCTCTCTTCTTCTCATTCATGAAAGCTTTATCAGCATCAGCCCTGGCTTCTTCATAAGACCGTTCCAGTCCTTGTCGAAAAGAGTTTATCTTGACTACATACCATTGCGTCATAAATTGTACTTTATTGTAGCTATTGATTTTCGCATTGGGAGAGAAAATAACATTGGCTAACTCCTCGGGCATATCAGTTTTTGGCATCAATCCTAACTTGGTCTGTTCAGCAGGTAGATTGGAAAATTTTGTACAAGCTTCCGCCCAGTTCCCCCCGCCTTGCAAGAAAGCTATCGCTTGGTCTACTTTCTCCTCGGCGTCAGTCAGGAGGACATCAATATCAGCAGCCGGAGGATCATTAAACATTTCTTTGTGGGATTCCCAATAGGCTTTAATCTCTTCCTCGTTGGCAACTGGAAGGTTCTCTACCAAAGGATTGGTCACAATCGTAAATTTCGTCTGATTAGTCATATCCCGCTTATAGTCACCCAGTGTCACATTAAGAGTGGACAAGTATTCTTCAAGGTTAAACTTCGCTGGATCTTGGCTATTCTGCCGCATCATATCTTCAAATTCTTTCATCGTCTGTTCCACTTGCTTTTCTGTGATAACAATGTTGTTTTCTTTGATATAAAGATCGATATAAATACGATTTAGTAAATTAGTGATGGCATCGACTCTCAATTGAGAACGGTATACTTTTTGGTCTTTCTCCGGAATTTTGCTCATAGAAACTTCAAAATCAGGTGATTTCAATCTCTTTTCTTCCTGGAGAATATCGGCTAAAGAAAAAACAATGTCCTTGATTTTAAAGGAGATGGTTCCATCCTCTTTGCCCGTTAATGCTTCAGAAATTCTCTTTGCTTCTTCCTGAGTAGCGGATTGATTCCCGTTATTATCAGGTGTTTCGATTGTTTGAGGTGTTTTTTTCTGAAAAACCGGTAAATGCCTGAAATAAAAAAACCAACTCAAAGCCAAAACAACGACTAGCAACGGCAAAATCCATAACAATATCTTCTTCATGTTTATCTCCCCTTTTAAAAGTGAGGTAATGATAAGAATACAAGATTTTTTAAAAAAAGAAAATAGCCAGAACTGTAAATCACGATTCTGGCTATGGAAGTAAAATAAAAGTTATCTCATCGGGTTTATGCTGTCACGATTCCCTTCGGTTCTCGGTCTGGCTTCACTGACATTCAAAGCCCTACCATTCATTTCTTTGCCGTTTAATTCCTGAATGGCTTTCTGACCTTCTTCCTGGTTTGGCATTTCAACAAAACCAAAACCACGGGAACGATTGGTCATCTTGTCTTTAAGGATGGTAGCTCGTGAAACTTCTCCATACGCCTCAAAGGCTAGTCTTAAGTCATCTTCTGTCATTGAGAAAGCGATGTTGCCAACGTAAATATTCATATTAACCTCCTTTCTATATCAATTCCACCGTAGCCTATATCTTGAAGGAAAGTCGATCAAATGAACATTCACATCAAGCACACTACGAAACACCGTCATTATAATAAACGGATTTCTTTTTGTAAATGATTTTTAATCTGATTCCTCTTCCTGTTTCTCCGAAAAAATTACTTTTTTGATTTCCAGTTTATGTAGCATCTGGGAAAAAGCCATTAACGCTTCATAGGTTTCAGGTTCGAAACGACCGTCTTTTAACAATTTATTCAACCGTGGGGTATTCAAGCTGGACACATCATCCCAAAGGTTTTGTTCTTTTAGCCAAATCTCGAATTCTTTTCTGCCTTTATCGGTAGAGAGGGGAAACTGATACTGCCAGGATTCCGATATAGGGAGTGTTGCTTTAGATCCGGCTAATTGAGTCAATTCATGTTGTTTTGCATATTCGATAATCAGTTTTTCTGCTTCTGATAGAAACGTTTCGATTTTTTTCGCTTGCTGTTTTAATGCTTGCAAAGCTCTCCATTGCTCCACATACTCATCTACCGCCTCCAAGACTTCGTCCGGTGTTTCAGGTGGTTGCAAGGCAGGCGTTTTGACAGGACAGAAATCAGTATAGGAACACCAATCGCATAACGCGGATTCATTAGGAAGGTAGTAGGGATCTCTCTCAATCATGCGAATCTTCTGAACCATCGTCTCTTCAAGCTGTTTCAGTTCTTCCTCAGTTTTGGTGAGTTGATAAGTGTGTTGGAAATAGAGAAAATGCCAGTATAATTTTGCTTCCGTTTTTGGGTCATAATTCTGTTTGATCCCGATTAAATACAGGGCAAGTTGAGTGTCATCCTCTATTGTTTCAATCGTAGGCAAATTCAGGGAGGTTTTATAATCATGGATCTCGAACACCCCCTGTTGATCCAAAGACAGTCGGTCAATAATACCCACAAAAGGATACGGTCCTACCATAAACCGGATCCTATATTCCAACTCAACCGTCTGGCTCTGTTGAAACGGGTAGTTGGCTTCATAAAACTTGGAAATCATTTGAAGACCATTGTTTCGGTAATGTTCAGGAGTTAATCCCGGTCTAGGGATGATCAACTCGTCCGAGATGGATTTATCAAAGTCGGCGAGATAAATCTGGCTGACTTGTTCGAATGAGAGAATGTTTCCAAATTTTGCCTGTTTATACAACTCCTGCAAAGCAAGATGGATGCTGGACCCCATCAATGCTTCCACCCCTTTGGCTAATTTAGGAACCGGTACTTTATCAATATATTGGAGCTTATACCGTCTCGGACACTTAAAATAGGCAGATATTTGGCTATTGGAATAATGATTCATGTCAGGCAAAATGGATTGGTTTCCCGATCGCCATTTCAAGCGCATCTAAGAAAACTTCTGAGTAAGTCGGATGAGGAAATGTCACTGATTCAAGCTGATCCAGAGAAAGCTGCTGACTCATCGCGATGGTAGCCATCGTAATCATATCGGAAGCATTCTGACCAACGATGGTGCATCCGATCAAGTGTTTGCCTTCAACAAAAAGCTTGATTTTTCCTTCCCGGATCCCCGCTGCACGGGCTCTGCCATTTGCTGAATAAGGAAAGACGAACGTTTTACCACGACTGTTCTCGCCAACAGAAGCAATTTCAGGCAAGGTGTACACACACCGGGGCATCCAGGAATAATGCATCGGGTGTGCCGGTTGATCAAAAATCCTGGCACAAGCTACTTTACCTTCGGTAGAGGCGGTGTGAGCCAGCATGGAGACACCATTCAAATCACCGATCACATATACATCAGGGTTCTCCGTCTCGGTCCATTGATTCGACGGTACCCCTTTAGGAGAGAAGGGAATGGATAACGGGGAGAGCAGGTTTTCCTGAATAAACGGTTTACGCCCTGTCGCTACCAGAATCTGGGAGAAATCACCCGTTATATTTTCCCCTTGATGGTTGAAACAAGCCTTACAGGAAGAAGCGGTTTTTTCCACTTTTTCCACTTTGCAGCTAGTTTTAATCTGAATGCCCATTTTTTGGAGCTGCTGGTGCAAAACCTTCACACATTCAGGATCTTCACCGGGAAGAATCTGTTCCATCATTTCTACGACTGTCACTTTTGTGCCTAAAGCGGAGTAGATGGTGGCCATTTCCACGCCAATCACCCCTCCGCCGATAATAAGAAGTGTTGCCGGAACGGTATTGAGCTGAAGTGCTTCATCACTAGAGATAATGAGAGATCCGTCGGGTTGTATACCCGGGATCGTGGAAGGGACGGATCCTAAAGCCAGAATCAGCTTATCATAAGGTACTTCAAATGGATTCTGTTGGGTATCCTTCCCGAGAATGGTTTTGCCAAGATAACCGGTCGCCTCCCCCTGAATATATCGAATGGCGTTTTGCTTAATCAGGTACTCAATGCCACTTTTTGATAGCAGAATGGATTTTTTTGCATGGGCACGGAGCTTATCTGTATCGATTCCCTGCAGAGTTGCCAATAATCCCAAGCTTTGGAATTTACTAAAATCAAGAACCGGTTCCACTCCTTTTAGTAATGCTTTGGTAGGAATACAGCCACGGTTCACACAAGTACCCCCGATGGCTTCCTTTTCAATCAGGGTGACCTCTCCGCCTAATTGAGCAGCTCGGATGGCTGCGACATATCCTCCCGGACCGCCGCCTATGATCGCAATTCACATTTTTCACCTCAACTACAAAAATACGTTTTTTTCTAAAAGCAGTGTATATTATAGTACAAAATGAGGGGAAGAGTGGCATGATAGGAATACAGGTTAACACGCTACATGAGCTGG
>JAQVYZ010000091.1 GCA_028708485.1 Caldisericia bacterium
AGACAGAGACAACAAACTATGGGTGTATGACAAAAAGAGCGCTGCTATATTCAAGTTTGATACTAAGGGAGAGTTGCTTCAAACCATAAAAAAATTCGGGACCGGCAATATTCCCGAACTAGTCAGCATTGATTCTGACATCTACAATATGCTCTATGCCATGGATAAAAACGGAACTACCTATAATATCAACTCCAAAGGAGAGAACCTAAGCAAAACCCAATGGAACAAACCCGGTGCCTCGAGTATGGCGTTTGATGTCGTTCATAAACAGATGTTTATCGCAACCGCCTCTATCTTTTGCGGCAATGCGATCACAAAACAAAAAGCGTGGGAAATAGCCAAGCCCTGGCAAGCACCCCTTAAGAAAATATTTGAGATGCGTATCGGTTCCAGGATGTTTACACAATACGGCAGTAACGCGAAAACGATGGATGCAGCCCCGTATATTGACGTTTTCTCTAACCGAACGATGGTGCCTCTCCGTACTATTGCAGAAGCGGTTGGTTGTCAGGTGAACTGGATTGCTAAGGAACAGAGAATTGAATTATCCAAAACCGGATTGAAAGTGACACTGTTCATCAACAAAAAAGCAGCCCAAGTCAATGGAAGGACGGTTCAATTAGATGCTGTCCCAGTTATTCAAAAGAGTCGGACGTTTGTACCGTTGCGTTTTGTAGGAGAAACTTTCTCCTTTCAGGTAGAGTGGAAAGAAGTGGAGAGAAAAATCCGATTGATCGGATAGCTACTCGGTTATCTCCGGCGGGACAATCGGCTGTTCTACAGTAAAAGCTTTAAAGGTTATCATCGCATAGTCTTTTTTAACAGTGTCATTCTGGAGGATTTGTTTTACCAATCCCTTTTCCGGACCTTTCTGCACCATAAATACTTCAATCACTTTCCCGGATGCTTTTTCGGTAACGGTGAATTGGGTGCAGACTGCATTCGAAATCGTAACCGATATCTTAGATACTTCATAAGTGTAGGCGGTATCTTTATAAAAATTGTAAGCTACTTTTAACAGATAGGACTCCTTTGCAGAAACCTTCAGTTGAAGATCGGTAGGCACTTCAAACATATTCCAGAAACCTAAGGCGTCTGTTTCAAATCCGGACAATCCAAACTTGATACTCTTTACAGAAACCAATTGATTGTTGGTATCATATTGCTTGCCGACAATCCTCATCGCTTCATCTATCGTAACAGAATCGACGGTTCCAATAAACTGAAGAGACGTTTCTGATTTTCCCATGCGTAGTTGATACGAGTAAGCCGTCGGGATAACAAAATTTTCCGCTTTAATTCCAAATGGATGGGCAGCGTCAAGAATAAAGTCCCTGTAATTCTTCGCTTCCGGTATGACTACCCAGTCGTTAAACTCCTCAAAACGTTTATCCTGAATAACCACTTTTACCTTATTTTCTTGACCGACTTGTATCTGATAGGCTCCCTCTTTATCAGTTGTGATGGTTTGTTCATTCACTTGTATCGGCACGCCAGCCACTGGTGAACGGTTATAGGACTCATAAACATACCCTTGCATCATGCGATTCTTCACACATCCCGATAAAACCGTGAACAAGCAACAAATTGACACTAATATACTAATATTCTTCATACTAATCATTGTAGAGAAATCTCCCCCAATTTTAAAGTATTTTTTTTGGGACAGGGGACAGTCCCCTGTCCCAAATTCGGGCTTGGTAAAATCTGCTACAATGGTAGTAATAGAAAGTAATTAAGGGGAGGGTAGCGATGGATAAACAAGAATTGATAAAAGACAGAATAAGCCTGAAATCTAAATTTGTGTGGCTGGAAAACAGCCAGGTAAAAACAGACCAGGATTTAGGTTTACCGAGGCCAACTATTTTCAAAGTTTATGAAAATTATGAATATCTCTTTGAACTCCCGAAACCGAAAACAGATACCCTTCAAATGAATCAGTTGTTTAAGGTGATCGAAAAACGAAAGAGTGTGCGTCAGTTCACCGACACTCCTTTAACCATTGATGAGTTGTCTTTTCTATTATGGGCTACTCAGGGCATCAGGGTATTGGGTCCCGATGATGCTTATTCCAGAAGAATTGTCCCTTCCGGTGGATCAAGACACACGTTCGAGACTTACTTGGCCGTTCATAATGTAACAGAACTACAACCCGGTATCTATCATTACCTACCAAAAACTCACCAGATCGGCCTGCTTTTCACAGATCCGGATATGCAAGCCCATATCGTTGCTCTAGCAAAAAGACAGGAATTTGTTGCAAAATGTGCGGTTACTTTTATCTGGAGTTGCATTCCTTATCGCGCAGAGTGGCGTTATCATTGGGAATCCCACAAGATGATTCTGATGGATGCCGGTCATGTCTGTCAAAACCTTTACTTAGCAACAGAAGCGATCAACGCAGGCACTTGCGCCATCGGCGCATATGACCAAGAGTATGCCGATGAATACCTGCACCTGGATGGCAACGAGGAATTCGTCATCTATGCAGCTCCGGTAGGTAAAGTATAATCGCTTAGTATTCAGGATAAAATGTGATATTAATCTCCTGGGTGACTGCTTTCCAGTCTATGGTAGCCCCAAAAGCTTCACTGATAAAGCGAATAGGCACAAAAGTTCTGCCTTTCCTAATTTCAGGTGGAGTAGAGATTCGGTATTCGATATCGTTGATATAAGCGATTTTCTGATCAATCTTGAGTACGATCACTTTGATCCCCAGAGTAATAATGATCTTCCCTTTACCTTCTGCTATCCACTCAACCGTTGCGTTAAAAGCTTCACTGATAAAACGCAACGGTACCATAGTTGTGCTATTTTTTATATAAGACACCTCATCGAGCAGATAGGGATTCTCATTAATAAAAGCTGTTCTTTTACCTATCCATAATTTTATTCTGACAATTGGAATGGGGATGATCCTCACTTCAAAAGGTATCGAGAGTTCCCCTCCATTAGAAGATACGATAAGTGTGTTAGAGATGATCTGTTCTTTTAAGTTTTTTGTCTCCATGCTGAGATATAGGGCGGTAGTTTCATTATTTGTAAGCTCAAATTCAGTCTTATCGACAGTCCATTTATTCTCTTTCTTTAACGACGCGTTTGCTTTTAGTTTTCCGGTTCCTGCATTTGAAAAAACAAGTTTGACCTTTATGGATTTTCCTTCCACAACAGGTTTTTTGAAATCAATCGAATCGCTTTGTTCTTTCAGCCAAATCAACTTTGGATTAGTCTTGATCGTTTGAACGGTGACAGGTATGGTCCATGTTTTGTTTTCAGATTTTACTGAAACACTGCCATTATACTTGTTTACGTTTTTTAACAGCACTTCCTTAATCAACTCCACTTCAAAAATCTGTTTTCCTCCTGGCGTTAATGTGATTAGTTTCGGTTGTACATCCATCCAATTTTCATTTGAAGTTACCTTCAGTTCTACTTTTCTCTGAGTAAGATTCGTAATACTGTTCGTTCTTTTCAAGAGTAGTGGATCAGTAATATCAATCGTTCCGAAATCTACTTTTGGTTGATCAAATTGAATCATATCCACTATTTCTGCATGAATCGGTATGGTTGCCTTTCCGCCATCTGATGTTATCGTGATCATGGCATCCAAAATCTCAATCCGGTTGTCAGCTTTTATTGTCACTTCGATATCGACCCTATTCTCATTAAATGATCTTATCGATAAAGCCATTCTCCGATCGGAAGTCATCAAAGTGCCTGTGATGGGTCCTGGATTTTCATTCTGAATTGTCAGGAATTTGGTCTTAGGTTCATTGACCAAAATCACACCGAAATCCATCTCCATTGGTATCACAACGAGTTTTGGGATAGCAGTAATTTCAAAGGTTATGCTGATTACTTTTTCACCATAGGGTGTTTTAATGAAAACTTTCTCTGCATACTTTCCGATTTTTAACTGATTCAGTGCGATGGTACAAACAACTTCTTTTGTATCGTAATCACCTATGAAAAATGATTGTGGAAAAACAGTGATGGCTTCGTTGGACGTAGTTAATTCTACATCTAATTGTCCTTCGCCAAGGTTCACAACGCTAAACTTTACCTCTTTCTTATCATTACTTTGAGCGATTTTGCCTAAATCAAAAGCTGTTTCCAGTACTTGTAAGCATGGATCCGGGCCGGTAGCTTCAGAATCAAATAAAACATAACTCCTATCTGAAGGAGCAAAATCAACTAAACTCCCATCAATACGGGTAATAGCGATAGAAACTGAGAAATGACTACCTTCCAATCCTATTCTTTCTTTTTCTAATGAAAAAAACATGATTGGGCTATCTTTCAAGTATTCAGGTATCCCAAAAAAAGGTATGGATGAGTTTGTTTCTAGGTTAAATAAAGACATCATTAAACATTCAGGACAATCGGGTATAATTTGCATAACTTCAAGACTAAAGGTATTTTTATCCTCGGGATTTTTCTTTCCTTCTGTGTTAATCAACACCTTTAGCTTATTATCGCCAAATCCGAGATTCCAATTTCCCCAGCTCTCGCATCGAAAATAGAGGATACTTCCAGAATCACGGACTGCCAGACTTTTTATCGCCAGATTTGATTTCCCTTTTCTTTCTTTTCTGATTTGAACCGGCCATTGGCTGCCTTTGGAATAGGCAGGTAATATGAAAACGGCACAAAAACTCATCACCACCAAAAAGGTGGATATTATCTGTTTTTTCACTTAGCACTCCTTAAAGTCATACAGAAATATAATGAAATTATAAGTTTAAAGGCAAATTTACCTAACAAAGAACTTATGAGAAAAATACATCGTCGTAAGAAAACGTTAATCAAGGTGACGAATTGCGGGAAGTAAGTAGGAGATAAGGGCTATCCCAAGGATCAAAATGCCGGAAATGGCAAACCACTGATTCACACCCACCTTATCAGCAAAAGATGCTGACAGTATTAATCCTAACGGCATTGACACTGAAACAAGACTTCCAACCAGGGAAAACACCCGCCCTAAATACGCTGATTCTATTTTCTGCTGGAACAAAGCCATCTCCACTGCACTGTAAAAGGGAACCGCAAATCCCATAAACAAACAGCAAATCACAAAAAAGATAAAACCATTGGACGGAAGGAAGCCTGATATAGTTAAACTGACTCCCATAATTACAATAGACATGACAATGGTAATGGACCGTCTTTTAAAACCACCCCATAATCCTAACACCAACCCTCCCAGCAACATTCCTGAGGCAAAGACAATCTCAACGGCTGAAGCATGATAAGCTGTCCCTGCAAAATACTTCAGACTCATTAACGGATA
>JAQVYZ010000092.1 GCA_028708485.1 Caldisericia bacterium
CGATCCATATCGATGGAGAAAATCTTGGCATCCAATACCCTCCACCCACTCTCGGTGAACATACCCGTGAAGTACTTTCCGAGCTTGGCTATACATCTTCCCAAATTGATGAGTTCTACACCCAGAGCGTTCTATAATCCCTTTACCAGTAGGACATTCCTTCCCCTTCTTTTTGGGACAGGGGACTGTCCCCTGTCCCAAAAAGAAGGGGAAGGAAAATACTTGAATTATAGGCTGATATCCCCTACAATCTTTCTATGTTAGAGAACAAGGAGAGAAACAATGAGTTCCTATCGCGATAAGATCCAGATGGATGGTTACACTTTTGATGATTTGCTATTAATCCCTGCTGCTTCCGAAGTACTTCCTAAGAATGTCTCCTTGAAATCAAGGTTAACAAAAAAAATCAACATGAATATTCCGATAGTCAGCGCTGCCATGGATCGAGTAACGGAATCCAATATGGCTATCGCTCTGGCCAGACAAGGCGGTATCGGAATTATCCACAAGAATTTGCCGATTGATAAACAAGCAGACGAAGTAGACAAAGTCAAACGTTCCGAGAGTGGATTAATCACCAACCCTGTTACGCTGAATGGGGAAGGTACAGTTCAGGATGCTTTAGATATTATGAAAAAATACCGGATTTCCGGTGTCCCGATTATCAAAGGGGAACATTTGGTCGGTATTATCACGAACCGTGATATTCGTTTTGTAACCAATTTCGCCATACCTGTTGCGGACGTCATGACGAAGACGAATTTAATCACTGCTCCTGTCGGTACTTCCATGGAACAAGCAAAGACCATCCTGAGCCAGACAAAGATTGAAAAACTATTGATTGTGGATGATCAATTCCGCTTAAAAGGGCTGATTACCATTAAAGATATCAACAAGATCTCCCAGTATCCGAATTCCTGCAAGGATGAGCTTGGTAGGTTGCGTGTCGGCGCTGCTGTTTCCACCTCGAAAGATGTGATGGAACGTATTGAAAAATTAGTTGAATCCAAGGTAGATGTTCTGGTAGTAGACTCGGCGCATGGTCATTCCATTGGTATCATACATTTGGTAGAAGCCATCCGTCAAAAATATCCTGATCTTGAAATTATTGCCGGCAATGTTGCGACAGCAGGGGCGACTGAAGATCTCATAAAAGCTGGCGCTACTGCAATTAAAGTGGGAATCGGTTCAGGCTCTATCTGTACTACCAGAATCATAGCCGGTATCGGTATTCCACAAATGACTGCGATCATGCTCTGTGCTGAAATAGCAGATAAATATGATACTCCCATCATCTCGGATGGCGGGGTCCGTTACTCCGGTGATATCACTAAAGCTTTAGCTGCTGGAGCTAGCTCCATCATGCTGGGCAATCTCCTGGCGGGCTTGGAAGAAAGTCCCGGAGACCTGATATTCTACGAAGGAAGACAATTCAAGGAATATAGAGGCATGGGTTCTGTGGAAGCGATCAAAGAAGGGGGAGGAGAACGTTATTTCCAAGATGAGCTAGATACCTCTAAGCTTGTTCCTGAAGGGATTGTTGGCAGAGTTCCCTTCAAAGGCAAGCTACAAGATTTTATATACCAGTTATTGGGTGGATTAAGAGCAGGAATGGGTTATGTCGGTGCTCCGGATATTCAATTTCTCAGGAAAAATGCGCAGTTTATTCGTGTCACTTTAGCTGGTATGAAAGAATCACACCCTCATAATATTTCCATAGTCAGAGAAGCGCCGAATTATTGGATTAAATAAATGAACAAAGTGAACTAAACTTGTCATATTTGCTTTTTGTTTGTATAAGGGCTTCGTGAAGCCTGTTTAGTAGCTTGTGTTCTAATGTATCCGGCATCGCAAGGGATTGTTTCATTGAGGTGCAACCTTCCTTCAATATCGTAAAATCATCCAGCAATTTCTTACATTTTTGACAATTCTTTACTTTAGCACAATTCTCAATCTTGCGCAGATAAAGAATAGCTTCCTTTTTTGTCATGCGTTTATCGACAAAATCTGTCACTAATCGCTCATCACAACAGCCTAAAGGGGAAAAAATATTACTATTCATGAACAGTCAGCCTTTCTTTTAATAACAATCTTCCTCTATGAAGTCTTGAACGCACTGTTCCAATGGGTATTTTCAGAATCTCGGAAATCTGTTCATAAGGAAGACTTTCTAAATCGCAAAGGATGATGACTTCACGAAAGTCTTCAGGCAGTTTTTCAATCGCTTTTTGAATCTGTTTTATCTGGATGCCCTGTAAAAAAATGCTTTCAACATTGATAGTGGAAGTAGCGGTAGATTGAATCAGCTCATCCGCATTGATCGTTGATTTATTTTTCTGGATATTGGTTAAATGAATATTTCTCATGATGCGCAATATCCAAGACTTAAAGTTAGAATCCCGATGAAAACGATAGAAGAATCGATACGCTCGCATGAAAGCATCTTGAGCAAGATCTTCTGCGTCATCTTTATTCCGTGTAAAATAATATGCCACTCGGTATACATCATCTTTATACTCTAAAAAATACCTTTCAAATAATGCTATATCGTCCTGATTCATCTTAAAATCAGCTCAATAGAGACTAACTGTTTTCTAGACATAAAGTTTAATAACTTGTGGGTCCAAAAATATTTTTTTCTTCGATCTGTCTCTTTTGCTCAGGAGTAATAGGTATTTCTTTTGGGATCAACATCACTACATATTCCGAAACTGGTTGTACTGTTCCTGTGAGAGAATACGCTGCTCCGCTGATGAAATCTACCGTTTTTTGGCTAGCCTCCTGATCAGAGTCCTCAAAATTAAAGACTACAATGACATTTTTCTTCATTTGATCAACAGCGTCCTTGGCTGTCTTTGGGTATTCTATTTTCGTGACAAGATTCACGCTATACATTCCTTTGGCTGTATTGATTTGCATCCCAGATTGGGGTGGTTTTTTAGATGGCTTTTTCTCTTCGGGTAATTCCGGTTTTGGTCTTGGAGTCATTTCTCCGGTTTCGTCAGTATATTCATCCTCTTCATCGCCGACAAGCTTATTAAAAAAACCTGTTAATTTTTCCCACATTCCTGGCATATCAACCTCCAAATATAGCATTCCCAATACGAAGCATATTCGATCCTTCTTCTATGGCTATAGTATAATCTCGACTCATGCCCATTGAAAGAACCGGCAGTGGAATCGAGTATTTTTTTTCTAAAGTCTCTTTGGTTTCGCGTAAAGTTCTGAAACTTCCCCGAATAAGTGATTCCTCTTCAACAAATGGCGCTATTGTCATCAAACCGATGATGTTAACGGAGGAAAATCCCATTAAAGCCCCAAACTCTTGTATTAAGTCCTCCGGTTGCCATCCTAATTTATATTCCTCAGAAGAAGTTTTTACTTCTAATAATATTGGGTAAGGGGATAAGTAGGAAGGTACCCTTTGGTGTAACTCTTCAACTAATTTTGAATCAGTCACAGACTGAATAGCAGAAAAAGCCGGAATGATTTTGTTCATTTTATTTGTTTGGAGGTGTCCGATAAATTGAAATTCAGCTGATTGAAAAGCTGTGTGTGAATGAAAGAACTGAATTTTCGGTAGAGCATGCTGAATCCTGTTCTCACCGAAGAGGGTGATACCGGCACGAAATGCTTCCTCCATATCCTGGACGGAAGCATTTTTCGAAACAGCCATTATCGTAATCTCTTCAGGATTACGGAGAACACGCTTGGCGGTTTGAATGACTCGATCCCGGATTTCCAGAATAGCTTCGGATATAGACTTTTTATTTTCCACTTTGGGAAAGCATTTTTTCTGCTAATAATCTGTCTTTGTAAATAGAGTCATTCTCTGAAAACTTCTCATTGTCATTAGCATACCCGGTAATCACATATTCTTTAGTGGCAGGTATGTACGTGCTGACGTGCAAGTATTTTTTTTGAATAGCTTTTGCGTCATCCTGTATATAGACAAAATACTTCTTTTCTTTTTTTTCATTCTCTTCTATACCCATAGCGGCTGTTGGTATCCGGAAACCATCAATAAAACCAAAATAAAAATTTCCTTCTGCAGAACGGTCATTGATCATGGTGTCATTGTATAAAGAGGAATCAAACACTGCATAGAATGCAGCCTCCTGTGCTGGAATAATCGTTTCGACGGTACCGGGAACCATGATACTGGTCGGTTTCGAAAGAGCAAATACATACTCTTTCCCTTTTTGGATTTGCATAAAAGGATCAGATTCTATATAAAAAATGTACTTGATAGTAGTATTCTTAAGTATCTTGAAAAGAAACTCACCTTTTTTCACAATCTGATCATCATTGACTTTTTCTTTCTTAACCGATGGATCCAATATCTCTGGAAGAAGTAATGTTTTATTGGTAAAATTTGCCAGGGTATGGGTTGTTTCACAATTATCAATGATATAAGTTACAAATCCTTCCTCTTGGTTTTTCACTTTCGTAACGGTGCCGTCAGCGCTTGTGATCTCCACAATATCATTCAGTTTTGCCTGCAATTCCCCGGCTATAGCAAGCCTCTTCACTTTTCCACCAACAGGAGCGGTCACAATGATCTCATCTTTTGCCATAAAACCTTTAGCGTTTAATTTTATTTCTACCCTTTCCCTCTCGGAATGGAAGACTACTTGTTTCTTCTGAAACCAGTTTTTGGGAATGAAATTAAAAAAGATAATAAACGCCACTACAATAAAAATACCATTAATAAAGTAATACAACCAGGGAAATCGTTTTTTGGAGGTCATTCTTCTTCAAGCTGTTTAAAAAATGGTTCTTTATCGTCAATGCTGGTGATAATATCTGGAATGACTAATCCACCTACTCGTCGAAAAACCGGTTCACCCTCTTCTGATTTATTTGGATCGGATGGTTCTTGAGTTTTATTAAATCCTGATGCTATCAAGGTAATTTGCAATTCATCCGCCATCAATGGATTCGTTCCAGCTCCCCAAATGACATTACAGTCGGGATGGATGACTTTTTTGATATTGAGCATAGCCTCTTCCGCTTCCGCCAGTTTGAAGCCTTTCCCGCCCCGGACATTAATCAACAGACTTCTTGCGCCTTTAATGGAATATTCAAGAATGTCGCTGTTTAAAGCTTTTGTGGCTGCATCTAAGGCACGTTTCTGCCCTTTACCGATGCCGATACCCATGTAAGCATCCCCCGAATCTCTCAGAATCGTCATTAAATCGTTGAAATCAGCATTGACTGTGTCATACTCGTATACTATCTCACAAATCCCTTGAATGCCTTGTCTTAATGCGTCATCAGCCAATAAAAA
>JAQVYZ010000093.1 GCA_028708485.1 Caldisericia bacterium
AAAGTTAAGGTAGGTACCGAATCCAAGCAAATTGTCGCTGGTATTGTGCAGCATTATATTCCGGAAGACTTAGTGAATAAAAAAATCGTTGTCGTGAATAATTTAAAACCTGCAAAATCGCGTGGTGTTGAGTCCCAGGGAATGTTACTGGCCGCATCAAATGAGCTTGGATTAACCCTGATCACCCCTGAAAAGGAAATTGATAGTGGCTCCGTTGTCAAATGAGTGCTATTTTGTTGACAGCCATGCTCATATCAATTTATTAAAGGATTCCCCGGAACATTTAAAAACTGCTCTAGAACAAAAAAATGTGAAATGGGTGTTGGTTCCCGGTTATGATTTGCCATCGTCGAAACAAGCGATGGCATTAGCCAAAAACCATGACTGGATACTGCCTGCTGTGGGAATTCATCCGCATGATGCTTTTCCTGATTGGACTACATCTTTGTCTTTTATCCGTGAGCAGGCAATGCTCCATAAAATCGCCGCTATCGGGGAGATAGGTCTGGATAGCGTGAGAAGCAAAAGCCTGCCGGAAAACCAAATCAGATTATTGGAAGAACAATTGCAGATCGCGGAAGAGTTTCAATTGCCGGTCTTAATACATAACAGGGAACAGGACAAAGAGGTGGATTCCGTGTTAGATCAATTTCCTAAAGTAAAAGGAATCTTGCATTGTTATTCCTCTCCCGAGGCATTGGCTTTAAAAAAAATGGAACAGGGATGGTTGATCTCTTTTTCTTTTAATATTACGTATCCGAAAAGTGATTTTCTGCGTGATCTGCTGAAGAAAATCCCCCTATCCTCTCTTTTGCTCGAGACAGATTCTCCCTATTTATCCCCTTTGCCTGATCGTGGAAAAAGAGATAATTCTCCCTTAAACATACCCATCCTTTATCAATGGGTAAGTGAGTATTTATCAATACCGTTGGAGGTGTTATGCGAAAAACTGATGGGCAATTTTACCGGATTGTTTTTGTCCTATTGGGGAGCGTCTCATGATTGACCTTTCGCTTATTACAAAAGAATTAGACGCATTATGGCAAAAACCGCTTGTAGAAGATGTCTCTTTTAATGGTTTACAAATAACTTCCCTCTCTCCGATAGAAAGAATCTATGGAGGGGTCGATGCTACGTTGGATTTTTTTAGAATGGCTCCACATCCTGATAAAGCACTTTTTTTAGTGCATCATGGATTATTTTGGGTTGGTGGAAATCCATTGATAACCGGACCTATGTACGATAAAACTGTTTTTTTAGTCCAACATCAGTCTGCTTTGTATGCTTCTCATCTTCCCTTGGATGGGCATCCGGTTCATGGAAACAATGTCGGAATTATAAGGAAGCTCTTATTGCCTGTTGCGTCATTAGAGCCTTTTGGATCGGATGGAAGTCACACTCCTGGCTGGCAGATCAGTTCGGCAGAAGGATGGTCGTTAACTGCTATTCAAAAAAGAGCTTGCCAAGTTATCAATCCGGATTCGCTATTGCTTGCATACGGTCCTGAAATTATTCATTCGATTGCAGTTATTTCGGGAAGCGGGCATCATTTTTTCGGGGAAGCGCTTGCCAAGCAGATTGATTTATTCATTACCGGAGAATTTGATCATCCGATGTATCTTCAAGCGAGGGATTATAAAAAGAATGTTCTTATGCTGGGACATTATGAATCAGAGAGATACGGTGTTCTTTCAATTGGTGAATATTTATCAAAAAGACTTTCTTTGGAGTTTACATTCATTGATGTTTCACCTATATTTAAAAAGAATACGAACTGATACACAGGAGGAATAAGGTGTTGAAAAAAATTATCTGTGTAGGTTTGTTAGGGATATTGTTCCTTTTGCCGGTCTCAACTCTGGCGGATGTGGTTGGGTACCGGAATGATTTGGGATTTAGTGGGGTAACGAAGGAATCTATTCGGTATCCTCTGAAGATCACTTGGGTTGAAGTAACGGGGGCTACACGATCTCATCCTGTAGTGATCGGCGATAAGCTCTATATTGGTACAACTTGGGGATTAGTCTGTTATAATGCCAAGTGGGGAACGAAAATATGGCAGTTGATTTCGAAGGATTTTGTTCATTCCTCTCCATTTTACATTGATGGGAAATTGTACGCCGGTTACACGAATGCTATGTACTGTGTGGATGCGAAAACTGGATTTGTACATTGGAAATACCCTACTGGTGAAAACTCGATTAATTCTTCCCCTACAGTATTCGAGGGAAAAGTGTATTTTGGATCTAATCAGTTGATTACTTGCCTGGATGCTGCCAAAGGCATAAAATTATGGGATATTGGATGCCCCAGCCAGATTGAACATTCTATTGCCATAGTCGATAACCAGTTTTTTGTATCCAGTAATGATATGATTTATGCATTTGGACTACAGAATCATAATAAACTTTGGGAATACCAGCTGCCAAACAAATTACTTTATGGATTTGCCGTATCAAAAATGCGGGTATTTGTCAGTGTACATGATACTATCATCAGTCTGAATGCAAAAACAGGACAGATTGTCTGGCGAAAATTTTATCCGGGCACTGCCAGGAATGCAATCTGTTTTGATAATGAGAATGTATATGCCAGTTTTGAGCAATACCTGTATTGTTTAGATGCCTCAACTGGAAAATTCAAATGGCAATTTGAAGCAGGCTTTTTTATTGAATCTGCCCCCACCATATCAGGAAATTTTATTTGGGTTGGCGCGGATGATTTTTTGATTTATGCCATCAACCGAGAAACCGGTGAACGTGTATATTTCGTGATGACAGGTAGTACATCTTTATATACATTGATTAATAATGGCTCATTTTTCTCTGTATCCGTTTACGGTGAATTATATGCGTATGTGCATGATGAAAAACAACAGAATTATTCTGTTGTTTTTGAACTCTGGATCGGAAAAAATTATGCACGGCTAAACAATAGATATACCACCATCGACTCTCCTCCCTATATCAAAAATAATAGGACGATGGTTCCTTTTCGGGCGATCGGGGAAGCATTAGGGGCAGAAATCAATTGGCAACCTGAATCCAAACGAGCGACGTATGCTTTAAAAACTAAATTTATCGCTTTGTTGGTTGGTGAAAAAAATGCTTTGGTAAACGGAAAGAATGTGACAATGGAGATCCCCGCTGAAATTAAGGATGGTCGATTGTTTATTCCGCTTCGTTTTGTGACGGAGAATCTAGGGGCTAAAGTTACATGGGAAGCTACAGAAAAGAAGATCAAGATAGAATATACCTCCTCTTAACCTAATAAGCGCCTTGGTATGTTGATCAAGAGAAAAAAACAATCCTCTGGTCTTTTGTTTTTTTTCGGTGCAATCCTTTTTTTTCTGACCCTTCTTTTACCGGCTTTTCGCACTTTTCCGGTAGAAAAAGTATTTGAAGATCAAGCTTTTGCAGAGAGTACGATTCAAATCATCTCTAATCTGCCATTCCAGGAAAGAAGAAAACTACTGTATTCTCATTACCCATCTTTGCACGAAAATCTTTTATTAATGGCTTTGGCTGATAAAAAGCTAACCCGAACCGAGATAAAACTTATGAGATTGACATCAGACAACTATCCAACCTTTGAAATAACCAAAGAACAGGCAGAATGGCTATTAAGAATCCAATCCATTCCGGATATGACTATTTTCTTTCAGGAAAGTATCCCATTAGAGTGTATTACTGAAATCTCTATTGCAGAAGATATGTTTATGAATCATGAAATAAAGGTATTTCAGGAAAGTGAGAAGTCAATTCCTATTCTGATGTACCATCAGATCCATGAAACCAATTTTTGGATTACTCCAACCACTTTCAGGAAACATCTGGAGGAAATGTATCGATCAGGTTTTTGTCTGATCAGCCTTTCTGATTTTTTTAAGGGGGATTTTTCTTCCATTCCAGATGGTAGGAAGCCGATATTGATTACTTTTGACGATGCTTTTGAGAGCCAATTTACCATGACAAAGGATGGAAAACCTGCTGACAACTGTGCTGTGGGAATTATGGAAGCTTTTTCCAGAGAACATCCGGACTTTAATTGTACCGCAGCTTTTTTCCCTTATCTCAGTATTATCCCTTTTGGTCAAGTGAACCAGGAAGAGCTTTGGTTGAAAAAATTCAAGTATTTGTGGGATAGAGGGTATGATATTGGATGCCATTCCTATTACCATACTTTTTTTGAGAAAATCAGCGAAAAAGCAATCAAGGAAGAGTTGGATTTCTTTTACAATCATCTTTCATATTATTTTCCAGATGATTACCAAAAATCTTTCTTCATAGCTTATCCGTATGGATCATTACCAAAGAATAAACAATATATCAAGTATTATGAGTATAAAGGGAACCAAATGGTCGGAGGATTTTCTGCCTGGGGAGGACTCTCTCCTCAGATACACCACGGAGATAGGTTTTATATTCCCAGGATCCAGGCAGATGCAGATACTTTAAATGAGATTGACACTTGGGTCAGCTACACTGTGGAATCTAAAACGTTCATTCTACCAAAATTCTATGAGAACCGTCCTCAATTAGTGAATCTTTGGGTGCGAAAAAACAATCCTGAGAGCATAGGTCGCTATTTTTATCAATACAAAGTTTTTGATTAAAGCAATTACTCAAAGCTTTATTTTCTTCCGTTCTGTAAGCCTATTGCACTCTCTTTAAAAAGTGGTACAGGGGACTGTCCCCTGTACCACTTTTTTTCCTAGGGATTGTTATCAAGGTGTTGGATAAATAATTCAGGATACTGGAGAAATTTCTTCATGAACTGGACAGAAGGAATCTGATCATAGGCGACTTCCTGAATAATCTCTTGTTCAAACAAGTAGATGGTTGCATTGGGAATCGCCATCAGAATTGGGGAATGAGTAGCGATGATGAATTGGTTTTCTTGTTCCAAGCTTTGAAGCATCATCATGAAAGATAGCTGGCTGATGGGAGACAACGGCGCTTCCGGTTCGTCGATCAAGTATAATCCTTTTGATACGATTCTGGACTGAAAAAATTCAATAAATCCCTCTCCATGAGAATGAGCATCCATATCTTTTCCATACCGGGATTCAATTGCATAGAGAGAATTGGCATATCCTGAACGGGCATAGGCTCGTGCGGTGGGAGACCTATCTTTGAAGACTTCTTCTGTCTCATGCAGCGAATCTTCCATCTCCTGACGAAGTGCATTCATCTTCTTAGAATACTGGAAAA
>JAQVYZ010000094.1 GCA_028708485.1 Caldisericia bacterium
CTTCCTTTTAATAGATGTTCTTCGACAAGAAAAGGAATATTATCTAATGTAAGGGGGCAATATACGATTCCTTCAGGATAAACCGCGATGGCTACTCCTTGGTCTTCGTAGCCCAGACTTCCTGTGGGGATAACTCGGATTTCATCCTGTAAACCAAAGTGTTGGATAGATTCAATTAAAGCTTCTTCTATTCTCTTGGCTCCGATTAATAAACTCTTTGTGTCTTCAGCTACTAGTACATGGCTTCGATAGAACTTCATAATCCACCGCCTTGTAGTTGATGAATAATTTTATTGACTTTTTCTGTGGTTAGGTTGCCATATGGTTGTTCATCGATCATCATGGAAGGAGCCACCGAACACATTCCTAAACAGCTGCTCAGTTCCAAAGTAAACAGACCGTCTTTAGTGGTTTCTCCAATACCAATTCCCAGTAAATCCTGTAAATGTTCTATGAGTTGTTCTGCTTCTGCCATGTGACAAGTCTGATTTTCACAAATCCGGATGATATGTTTTCCTCTTGGTTTCGTTGAAAACATCGTGTAGAAAGTAGCGACTCCATACACTTTTGATGGAGCAATGCGGTCATTTTCCGATAAAGCCATAATCTCCTTTTCAGGTAGAAAATGCTGATCAGGATGGTTGTCCTGAATGTCATGCAACTTCTCAATGAGAGATTTTTTTTCTTGCATGTTTCTTAACCTCCTTAACAGGGGATGACATGGTGCAAACGTTACATAAACACTTTTTATCACGAATATGAGACTCATATTCGTTTCTAAACCATCGAATGGTTGATAATACAGGATTAGGAGAGCTTTGACCAAGGTTGCATAAAGAAGTTTGTTTGATAGTATTCCCTAATTCCTCTAATCTCTCAATATCGCCCTCCTCGCCTTGCCCAGAGGTGATTTTTTCTAATATGTTCAGCATCTGCCTGGTGCCTTCTCGACAGGGAGTACATTTACCACAGCTTTCATCGACCGTGAATTTTAAAAAGAATTTTGCGATATCCACCATGCAGCTTTCTTCGTCCATGACAATCAAGCCACCGGATCCCATCATGGATCCGAGGGAGTTCAGCGATTCGTAATCGATAGGGGTGTCAATATGGGAGGCTGGGATGACCCCGCCGGAAGGTCCACCGGTTAAGGCGCCTTTGAATTGTTTGTGGTTAGGGATACCCCCGCCAATATCAAATATGATCTTTCGAAGACTGATACCGAGCGGAACCTCTATTAATCCGGTCGTGTTTACCTTTCCCGCTAAAGAAAAGACTTTCGTTCCCGGATTATTCGGTACGCCGATCGTTTGGAAAAAGTCCGCTCCTTTAGTCATGATGACCGGTATATTGGCAAATGTTTCCACATTATTGATCACGGTTGGTTTTCCAAATAATCCCTTTTCCGCTGGAAATGGCGGTTTCTTTTTCGGTTCCCCGCGGTTTCCTTCAATAGAATTCAAGAGAGCTGTCTCTTCCCCGCAAACAAAAGCCCCGGCTCCTACGCGGATCTCTAAATCAAATGAAAAATCAGAGCCCAGGATCTGCTGACCCAAAACACCGAATTGCTTAGCTTGTTTAATAGCATGAGTTAAGCGTTTAATAGCTAAAGGATATTCAGCGCGGACATACACATACCCTTTTTGGGCGCCAATAGCATAGGCAGCAATCGCCATGCCTTCTATCACAGAATGCGGATCTCCTTCTAAAACGGAGCGATCCATATAAGCACCGGGATCTCCTTCGTCAGCATTGCAAACCACATATTTGATGTTGCTTGTCTGCAGATAAGCGGTTTCCCACTTGCGACCCGTCGGGAAACCTGCACCGCCTCTTCCCCGCAGACCTGATTTTTTGATTTCCTCAATGACCAGTTTCGGGTCTTTGTCAGCTATAGCCTTGGCTAATCCCTGATAACCGTCTCTGGCAATATACTCTTCGATATTTTCCGGGTTAATTAAGCCGCAATTTCTGAGAACAAGCTTGGTTTGATGGGCAAAGAAAGGGACTTCTTCTAATCGGGGAAAAGCGCCTTCTTCTTTTCTCCACATCAAATGTTCAACAGGTCTGCCTTTCAGAAAATGCTCCTTTGTAATAATCTCAGCATCTTCCGGTTTTAAACGAACATACACCACACCTTCCGGATAGATAACCATCATAGGACCCATTTCACACGATCCCATACAACCTGTTTCTACGATTTGGATCTCTTCCGCTAAATCAGCAGCTTGCAGCTCTTTTTTTAAGGAACTCTCAAAACTATCTCCACCCGCAGAGATACATTGACCTCCTGCACAGATAAGAGCATGTATTCTGTAGATTTTCATTATTGTTTATTCCTCGCAATCACCCATTCGCTGATGATTTGCCCGTTGATGACATGTTGGGCAACTATTTGTCTGGCCATTTCAGGCTGGACTTTACCATAGGTGGTCTGAAACCCATCTCGTTCCACAACAATAACAGGTTCTTCCTTATCTAAGCCCATGGATCCGCCTTCAATGATTTCTACTTCATGGAAATTTCTCTTTTCCAGTTCATCGATAATCGCTTTTAAAACTTCTCTGGCTCCTCCGGCAATACCGACAGTGCCCATACTGGCACGGATTCTGACTTTTGCTTCCCCACTGCGCGCTGTCATGGATTCCTTCGCCTGATCCCGAAGCTTTCGAAGTTCATCTAATGAATTAATCTTAGCCATAATGCTTACCTCCATACAATTGATTCTTATTCTCAAGCAAAAAAGTTTCTAAACCCTGTAAAATCTTTGGATTGTTGATGGGTACGTCCTGAAATACCTCTTTCAATTCAGAGGTGGATACCTCAAATGAGTTATTGTCCACTTCATGGGTAAATATAAATTCTACACCGGAGTGGATCGCATACATCATGATAACAGTTGATACGATATCTCCCAGAGGAGGTCTGTCAATATGGGTGTGTTGAAACCAGAAGGAGACCTTTGTACCTACGCCCGGCTGACTCTCCAATTCACAACCGCCATTGCACATCTCGGCTTCCTGTTTCAATAAAGGCAGCCCCAAACCTACTGTTTTTGTTGTGCTGGTGGTGGTGAAGGGATCAAATAAGGAATCTACCATCGCCTGATCCATGCCCTTGCCATTATCTTCTATTCTAAAACCAAGGAAATCTTTTGTTTCCAGATATTCCTGAAGCGTCAAATGAATGCGGGTAGCTCCCGCATGAATTGAATTCTCGAGAATATCAAGGATATTGAGCGATAGTTCTTTCATAACTATTGATATTTGGAGAGAATCCCGGGTATTTGTTCAGGAGTGAGACGACCATAAATATCCGTTCCATCCACGCTGATCACCGGAGCCATACCGCAAGCTCCTAAACAGCGAACTTCACGGATGGAGAATTTCTTGTCTGGTGTGATCTGTCCTTTTCTGATGTGTAATTCACTCTCAAATTTCTTCATGACTTCGGCAGCGCCTTTAACGTAGCATGCTGTTCCCATGCAAACCATGATCACATGATCTGCATCTTTCTCTGTTTTAAAAAAGTTATAAAAAGAAACAATGCCAAATACTTTAGAGGGGGGAATGTTCATTTTTTTGGCGATATAATCCTGTACCTCCACAGATAAGTAACCCAGCATCTCTTGGACTCCGTGTAAAATCTGAATGAGCGACTCCACTTTATTTCCTTCTCTTTTGATGACTAAATCAATTTGAGGGAAAGATTCTTCTCTACTTGTTTCCATTTTTTTCCTCCTTGAGCATGTTGTAGAGCATTCCGCTTGTTTCAAACGATGTATACGGGCTTAAAAGGATGACAATTCCTTTTTCTTGGGCTTTACTAACAAGATCCTTGTCAGGCATCAAGCTTTCTGAAAGAATGATCGCGGCAGCTTGTTTGATCGAAGCTACCCCTAAAATATTTTGGTGCACCTGCACCGTAATCCAGACATGATCTTCTGTGACTTTTGCTAAGGCAGCGCTTAATAGGTCTGATGTGTACACATCATGAAAAGAACCATTGATATCAAGCTGAGTGGTCAATAGTTGTAAAGGCAGTCGTTCAATGAGTTGTTGGATCGTCATCGTTCCATACCTCAAATATAAGGGTGGTTCCTTTCTTAGAAGATTCAATATAGAAATAATCTGCAAATCGTTTAATGTTATTGAGCCCCACCCCTCCACCGAACCCGAGTTGTCTGGCAGATTCGGGAGCTGTAGAAAAACCTGGTGTCAAAGCTTTTTTCATGTCTTTCATACCGGGGCCGTCATCTTTAGCAGTGATTCGTACCCTGTCAGAAAAAACCATCACTTCAATGGAGCCGCCGTGAATGGTGTGAATCGCCAGGTTTGCTTCCGCTTCAAAGACACAAACACCTAAACGACGAAGATAGTCATTTTTTGGAAAGTAATCATTCAGCATTTTTTTGACTGCCAGAGCTTTTGACCCGATCGTATCAAATTGTGCCCCTATCACATCATACAGAAAAACTTTATCAGTGGTAGTACTTAGCGTATTTTCCATGGTGATCCTTCTAAGCCGGCTTGGTACAACAAACCACAGGTTACAAACATAATATTGCTGGAGCGTAAAACCAATATTTCGTTCTCTTTGGCAAGCTCAATCGTCTGCTCAGGCACTTGTTTTCCTCTAACAATCATAATGGCGGGAATATCCAGAATTATCGCTGTCCTGACCACAGAGGTATTTGTCACACCCGTAATCAGGAGCAAAGGCTCATCATCCCGCATAATAATAAATAATGTATCGCTCATCAAATCGGCAGCAAAAGCATACCGAATATCCACATCCTTGCGACCTATTGGCTGTAGTATCTCTGCAGCCGTTATCTCACATATCTTATCAATTTTCATTTCTTTCCATTATAGCAAAGATTTGTTACATCTCCACGCAGGTGTAAATTACCGTAAAGATGGAATATCACATGTTTTTTTCTTCTTGAGAAATACCGATAGCAATTTACACGGTTTTTTCTCTCTGCAAAAACCTTCATGGAAGCATTTTGGGTAAAGGTACAAGGCAAGTTCAGGGTAAGTATGCTGGATGATGGAACGAATACGCCAGAACAGGTGACGGATTTCCCATTGCGACTTCATACACAGTCGAAGCTCCATAGCATGTATCAGCACCCGGTAGTTCATTGTCATAAAAAGAGAAGTGTTGGTAGCGTTGGGTAACAGGAA
>JAQVYZ010000095.1 GCA_028708485.1 Caldisericia bacterium
CTCCACTCTTTCAAATTTTGAATTTTTATCTAATAATCCATTTTTGGCACCAACCTGCGATAAACAACCGGCTGAATTTGCTAAACCGAGTTGTATGGCTTTTTCAATATCTCCGTTATATCTGATAAAATCCGAAAGAAATCCGGCGGAAAAAGAATCACCCGCCCCCGTTGTATCAACTATTTCTCTGTTTGGATCCGGCATAGCTGAATATAAATATTTGCCATCAGAAACAACAACTCCTTCTCCCCCTTTTGTCATTACGGCAACTCCCGGACAAATTTCATCAATTTTTTTGAAAATTTCTGCTTCGTCTTGAAAAGAAATTTTTGTAAGAAACGATGCCTCCTCTTTATTTAAAATTAAAATATCAACTTTTTTTAAAATTCTTGTTAGGTCTTCTATAGGCATAGACAATTGCACATTGCCTGGATTTATAGCAATTTTTATTTTATTCTCAAAAGCAAAATTTACTATATCTTCAAATGCTTCAGATAATGAGCCCGATAAAGGAGCCAGATAAATCCATTTTGTTTTTAGTTTATTCCAGGGAATATTTTCTTTATTTAATATATCGGCAGCACCTCTGTAAACTAAAATAGTTCTGTCTTCCCCATCAGAAGAAATAATTATTGAATGATTAGTTGCTTTATCTTTTGATTTTAAAACCAAACTTGAATCTACTTTGAAGGATTTTAATTCTTCAATGACTTCTTTTCCGCCAATATCCTGACCAACTGCACCACAATAGGCGGTTTTAAATCCCTGTTTTGCAAAAGATACAGCTGTATTTGTTCCACCTCCACCAAAAGTAAATTTTATATCCTCAACATCTATTTTAGAACCTAACGCCAAACAAATCCCCTCTCCCGTAACAAAATCATCATTGTTTTTTGACACCTTAAATGCCTTGGACCTCAAATTAATATCTCTTGTGGCTGACCCAAATGTAATTATATCAAACATAATAATAAATAATTATTTTTTAACTTTATATATTCCTGCATGACCTGGAATTATAAAATCCGCAGATTGTAAAATTTTTGTTCTACTTTCTTCTAATTTTCCTTTGTCTGATGCGTAGGGATCATTTTTAGGATAATTTTCTTTCCAAAAAACATCACCACATACAGCAATTACGCCAATATCAGAACTGACTAAAAGTGTTATTCCATCATAATTATGTCCTGGGGTTTTAATTATTTTTATATCATCTGTAAAATTTTCCTCCCAATCCGTAACAGTATTTTTGTCCCATAATCCGAAATATTCTAAAGTTTTTGCATTCGGGAACATACCAATATTCCTATAGTGATCTATGTGAGAATGAGTTATACACACGACATCAATATCGTCGATTGATAATCCATTTTCTTTTAATTTATCAATCAAAATTTTCTGATCTTCTAGAACCCCTGGATCAACGACGAGATTAATACTTTTATCTTTTATTAAAGTAATCGTAGGACAAGTTTTTTCGTCATTTGACTCATCGCTAGTATAACCTTCTACTAAAATTTTAACTTCTGCCATAATTTATTTTTTATTTATACATGATCTCGGGATGGCGTGAAAAGTAGTGCTTCTTTTTCCAGCTCTTTATCATTTTCAAACTTTTCAATAACTGCATCAAGCAAATCGGGCAAAATTCTATTAGCCGGACTGAAATTCTTAATTGCTCCTAACGGCGACAAACTTTTTGCGCCATCTTTTTCCGATTTTTTAAATCGCTTCAATCTTTTTTTGCGATTTTCAATTAATCTTTTTACAATAATTTTATAACCGCTGTCATCTTGTAGCAAACATTTATGAACATTGGAAATTTTTTCATTTCCTACTCCGAGTATTTTTATTATCTCTTTATATTTATAATTCCCCGATAAAAGTACCGCTGTTTCAATTCTTCTCATTAAAGTTGCAATTTCATCAGCAGTCAACAAACTTTTAATGAATAAACGAACTTCGTTTCTATCTTTCAACGAATCTATCATATCATAAAATTCACCAATCATTTGAATCCTTTTTTCTTTGGGAAGATCATTTAAATGAAACGTCGTCATTATTTTTTAACACCTGTGCACCGGTGCACAGGTGTGTCACTGTTATTTGTTGTCTATGTTATTTATTGTTTGCGGATAAATTTAGTTTTCTTTCTGTTTCGGCGATTGCGATTTTGGTTTTTAAAACAGAATCCGGATTTAAAGAAATTGACTCAATCCCCCTTTCCACTAAAAATTGTGCAAAGTCAGGAAAATCGCTGGGACCTTGTCCGCAAATACCAATATATTTATTGTTATTCTGACACACTGTGATGGCTTCCTCAATAAGTTCTTTAACTGCCTCATCTTTTTCATTTCCAATGGAGGACAAATTAGAATTATCTCTGTCTAATCCTAAAGCCAATTGAGTTAAGTCATTTGAACCAATTGAAAACCCGTCAAAAATTTCCAAAAACTTTTCTGCCAAAATAACATTTGATGGAACTTCGCACATTACATAAATTTTCAATCCATTTTCTCCTTGTTTCAAACCATTTTGAGCTAAAATCTCTACAACTTTTTTACCTTCATCTAAAGTTCTACAAAATGGAACCATTGGAATAACATTGTCTAATCCAAATTCTTCTCTTACTTTTTTCATTGCTTTACACTCCAATATAAAAGCATCTTTAAAACTTGGATGATAATATCTTGAAGCTCCGCGGAATCCAATCATAGGATTTTCTTCTTCCGGCTCATACATTTCTCCGCCAATTAAAGACCTGTATTCATTTGTTTTAAAATCAGAAAATCTTACAATTACCGGCTTTGGGTAAAAAGCCGAACCAATCATTCCAATTCCCTCGGCTAATTTATCAACATAAAATTGATCTTTATCTTCGTAACCCAAGGTCAGGGCATCAATTTTCTTTTTTAAAGCCGGGCTTAGTTTTTTATAATTTATTAAAGCATTTGGATGAACCTTGATTTCATTGGCAATAATAAATTCCTCTCTGGCAAGACCAACTCCGTCGTTTGGTATAAAACTTAAATTAAAAGCATTAGACGGTTCGCCGACGTTCATTAAAATTTTTGTTTTGGTCTTTGGTAAATTAGAAATATCTGTTTTTTTAATTTCAAACGGAACTATGCCCTCATAAACTCTGCCCTGTTCACCTCCTGCACAAGAAACTGTTATTTCTTTTCCTGTTTTTATTTTTTTTGTACCATTAATGGCGCCAACAACCGTTGGAACTCCCAGTTCCCTTCCGACAATCGCGGCGTGACAAGTTCTTCCACCTCTGTTTGTTACAATTGCTTTAGCAATTTTCATTGCCGGAACCCAATCAGGGTCTGTCATATCTGTTACCAAGACCTCCCCCTCTTTGAATTTTTCTATGTCTTTTACAGACATAATTATTTTTGAGACCCCTTGACCAATTTTACTTCCAACACTTAAGCCCTCCACCAATAATGTTTTTTTAGCTGACTCGCTTAATTTATATTCTTCTAAAACATTTAGATTTTTTTTACTTTGAACTGTTTCCGGTCTGGCTTGAACAATAAACAACTCATTAGTTTTTCCGTCTTTGGCCCATTCCATATCCATTGATTTTTTATAATGCTCCTCAACTATCATTGACCATTTTGCTAAGGACAAAACATCTTCATCACTGATGCAAAAATTGTCTCTTTCCTTTTTTGTTGTAATAATGTCCCTTGTGGGCTTTTTAGGATTATTTGTATAAGTTAGTTTAACCAATTTTGAACCCAATCTTTTCTCTAAAATTGGCTTAAATCCTTTTTTGAGAGTTGTTTCAAAAACATAAAATTGATCCGGGTCAACCCTACCTTTAACAACATTTTCTCCTAAGCCATAGCTTGCATTGATTAAAACTATTTCTCCAAAACCTGACTCTGTTTCACAGGAAAACATAACTCCGGAAGTTCCCAGATCAGACCTTACCATTTTTTGTACACCCACTGACAAAGCAACGGAAAGATGGTCTATTTTAACCTGCTCTCTATATACAATTGCTCTATCTGTAAAAAAAGAAACAAAACAATCCTTGACGGCTTTTAAAATATTTTCTGTTCCGGTTATATTCAAATATGTTTCAAATTGTCCGGCGAAAGAAGCATCCGGATTATCTTCAGCTACGCCGGAGGTTCTTACGGCAACATCAGTATTTTCAACATTATATTTTTGAGATAATTTTTCATAGGCTGAAAATAATTCTTTTTTCAATTCTTCAGGAAAAATTCCTGTGGCAATTTTTTCTCTAGCCGCCTTTCCAACTGCCCTGACAGATTGTAAATTTTTCGGGTCTAAATTTTTAAAAATTTCTGATAAATTTTTATCCAGTGCGTTTGCTTTAATAAATTTCCAGTAAAAACTGGCTGTTATAGCAAAACCATATGGTACATTAACACCTTTTGAGGTTAATTGAGTGTACATTTCACCCAAAGAAGCATTTTTCCTCCAACTAAGGGCACGTCTTCCATTCTTACTTCATCAAACCATAAAATATTTTTTTCTGATTTTTCCATAAAATAAATTTATTTAATTTTTATTATTTTTTGTGCGATTGCCAGTTCTTCATCTGTCTCAATCGCTAAAATTTTTGTCTTTTTTAATATATTTAGGTCTTTACAAATCATATCTCTTATCTTTTTTGAACCAAAACCAATAGTTCCTGTGAAAACCAACACATCACATCCGTCTAATATAGCAAAATATGAACCGATATATTTTTTTATAGAATACACGAAAACATCCAAAGCAAGTTTGGCTTTTTTGTCGCCGGCTTTTATCATTTCAAGAACTTTTAACATATTATCTTGACCGCAAATTCCCTTAATACCTGATTCTTTGTTTAAAATTTCACTTGCTTTTTCTATGGAAAAATTTTTGACTAATTCCAAAACAATTCCGGCATCTATGTTACCTGGTCTCGTCATCATAGTCAGTCCCTCTTGGGGTGTAAAACCCATGGAAGTATCTATTGCTTTACCATTTTTAATAGCCGTAATACTGGAGCCACCACCCAAATGACAGGTGATAACTTTGCCGGATAATTTTCTAGAAACATGTTGATGTGAAACTCCATGAAAACCATATCTTCTGAAGTTAAATTCTTTTACAATTTCTTCCGGCAGAGCGTAGGTATATGATTTTTCCGGCAAATCTTTAAAAA
>JAQVYZ010000096.1 GCA_028708485.1 Caldisericia bacterium
CTTTCTATTCGTCGAATTAGATAAAGCTTAAAAAGGAAGGGGCGTTTGTGGCCAGAGCATTTCAATTGAGAATTCTTTTGATAATACTCATACTGGTGTTTTTTACCGGGTGTGGAGCTAACAATCAAACAAAAGAGTTTAGTGCTACTGATCGAAACTCTTCCTGGATGGTGTTGTTACCCGGGCGAATAATTCACATCTCTCCAGACGAAGAACCTGACAAATACAAAGGACTATATGCACAAAGCATCACAGCAAAATCAATGGATGATACTAATACCAGATTCGGAGAGATTATATTTGACGCTTCCGGCCAAGTTCAACACCAAATCATCGGAGAGGGTAAGACTGATTTCAGTGTAGAGGATGGCAATTTGCTTTATCAAAAATACCAGGATCATCAAACGTTCTCTTTTAGCCATTGGACAGAAAGTGGAGGAACTCTTGTTTTTGACTCATTATCATACAATCATCAGATCACATTATCAAAATTATCTTTATCTGCAATTGGGGCTCCTTATCTTGTTCCACTCCGTTCCTATTTTTCTGAACTATCCCAACGACCGGATATGGCGGTCATATTAGCCGATGAAAGTCATGATGAGTCGATCTGGATTGCCCACTGGATGGACGATGATCACGCTAAATTGGATGGAAAAGTTAAAGTTGCTGATGGAGAAGAACCTGCTTTAGCATATCAACCTCATCCGGAATTTCTCTCCTCCGATGATACATCCCGCCTTATCAACTATAGACCGGAAGGAGCAGGTATCTGTTGGGTGGTCACTACAAAAGACAAAGCTCATTACCTCTTTGGGAATGTGAAGAAGAACTTTGGGGGAAAAGCTGTTCTAAAACGCAATGTGAAAAATCCTGACAAACCGGATATATTTGAAGAAGAGTGGATAATCGAAGGGGGTATTGACCATTCTTTCCCATTTATCGCAAAATTTTCCGATGATTGGACATTTTTATGGGGTAATCGATTGGTTGTGTCCAAGCCTTTAATCCGTGATTTGTTTTTAGAAGAAGTAGCACTAGCGGAGGATGGATTTTACCTCTGCGGTACACTTCCATTCCGGACAGGGGTCTGGATTGGTAAAACTGACTTTAACGGGAAAGTAGCTTTCATCAGGCAATATCAATATTCCGATAAGGAGTTTATAACGATATCGAAGATGGTTTTCACCGATCAGGACCAGCTTCTTCTGACCGGTTTTATAGAAACTCCTCCATGGAAAAGAACGATACAAGAAACCTATCAGAATTCTTGGGATAAAAGCGAGGAAAACCAAAATTCATTATTTTTTATCACATTGGATCAACAAGGACAATTGGTAACCGCCAACCAATATGCCTTCAAAGGAGCTTCAAAGGGAATAGCTCAGTTAGACAATGCTCTTCCCCTCGAGGATGGTTCTTATTTCTTATCCGGGATTGTTCAAGATTCATTCTTTTTGATGAAAACCGATCCATCGGGCAAACCGCCAAAAGATCTGTTTGACATGAAAACACTATCATTTCAGTCCTCTGAAAGCAGTGTAAACCCTTATTCCCTCTCTGTCACCCTTGAGAAGGATCAACTCACAGAAAAACCTCTCTTACTCACAAAAACGATTCTGAATAGATCGGTTGATAAGAAGAAATGGGGAAAACGCGCCTCAATACAAATCGACAACCTTCCGGTTGTGAAAAGTTATTCCGGCTTAAACTGGATAACGGAACAAATCATTCCATTCGGACAGGCATTTGAATAATTAGTAGCCCTCATATCAGTGCAAGGATAGTAATCTTTATGTATACTTTGTTGACACAAAAATGTTTTCACACTGTTTTTTAATTGGTAGTTAAACATCAAGAACAAATAAAGAAAAACATTAATTATTTCAGTTTGAGGATTATAATGATAAAAACAGAATTCCGTGTGAGAGGTGAGAGATGAAGAAAAAACTAATACTAACCTTCTTAATCCTTTCTATTGTTATGTTTTCCAACTCGGGGTGTATGTCTCCATCTGGGAGCACGGTTACCGTGACGGAGCTGTTTACGGCTGTATGGTGTATCGGTTGTATTTTTAGCCATTCAGCCATCGATGAAATCTACAATGAATACGGCAGGGATAAGTTTGTCGCCATTGAGTACTATGTAGATTCCACTACTGACCTCCCTTATCCTCGTTTGGCATGTAAAGAATCGAAAGACAGAATGAAATGGTACATGAGCGACAAAGGCTTGCCAACGGCTTTTTTTAATGGATCTGACTATTTAAAAGGTGTACCTAACATGGATGATGATAGTTATGAAGGAAAAAAGGCTTGTATGAAGGAATCCTATGTCGGAAAGATGGAACAATATAATGCCATTTTACCTTCAATACAAATCTGGGCAACCTGTAAGCAGATAGATTCCGCTGATAATTTTACGATTTCACTCTCCGTGAAAGCATTAGATGAGATTTCCTATTCTTCCTTGATGCTCAATATAGCCTTGATTGAAAGTAACATTGAATTTAACGCTATCAATGGCGATAAAATCCATAACCATGTATTCCGGGAATGGATTAAGCCACCAGAAATCAAAGATACCATTGGCATCCCGTTGACCTTAACCAAGATTGGAGATATTTACAAGGCAGAGTTTCCTTTCTACCTGAATACTGAGTTGTACAAAAAAGACCTATCCATCATTCTGTTTGTACAAGACATGGAGACGAAATCTATTCTGCAAGGCTTGGAGATCAAGTTACAGGAATAAATACACAAGAGGACGGGGGTGTTGGGTATCCTCATTGAATGGGAATTTGCAGATGAATTTTAGGAGTTTAATGAAACACACAAAAAGCTCCCTCTGAGTTACCTATGATTTAAATAACCGCATTTGGATTTATTTCTTTTGCTAGCAAAATTAACACTAGCTATTTAAAAGTGTAATCGGAACTTTAAGAAAATAAAACAATTATTGTAACAACCATTTTAAAATAATCATTAAAAATAATAATTCTTAATAAAATATTTCTATTAAATATTAATTAGTGGTATATTTAAAATGGTATAGGTAAAAGTAGCTTTACACAAGTAAGCTAAGAATAGGTTTTATTAATGTGTAAAACCTATAATACAAACTTACTGGAAGACGTGAGGTGACGTAGACCGCGTATCAACTTTTTGGTTCGATCAATCAAGAAAATTCACTATTTGAATTAATTGGTTTTTCAATGATAGCTTAAACAAGGAGTATTGTTATGAATAAGGAGCTTTTTCTGATGGAAATCAGAATGATTGTGCATCATATGGCTACCAGTAATGGTAATTTAGTAAAAAGGTTTTCTAATGTTGCTCTCAAAATTTTATCGTTGCATAGCGATTGTTTAAATCAAGAGATGAAGAAGCAATTAGAGGATATACAGGAGTATATTCAAGAGAGAATTGATTTCTCATTAAATCCAATGAATCAAACGGTTAATATCAAGAATCTGAAAAAAGAAAAAACAAAACAGATGATTGATCAATTACTAGAAATTACCTATAGTGTAGAAGATAAAAAATGAATCGAGATCTTCTATTTACTCCCTAAAAAATACTTATTTGATTTTCTTTACTTTTTTTTTCTTTCTGCTAGGATGAATTTATGGGAGCTTATTAAAGCTGAGGGAGCCGAAAGTAGCTTTAACTAGTACGCTAGTAACGATCGTCGAGATCCTGACCTTATTACCCAAACAAGGTGATACCTGCGATGAGGTGTTATAGGATGACGGAATCGAAAAAAAAGATATTACAAAAGAAGGGAATCAAAAACCATCCCAGGTATTTCGATTGGTATTTTTTTCTAATCAAGTTTTTGCGTTTATTTTTCATTTGTTCACCAAAATACCTTGGAAGGAGATCGAAATGTCTAACAATTGTAAGGTTCAGAATCTTGTTTTAAAGGCTTCAAAGGAAACTTTAGGTTTAAGCTATAAACGAAATCGTGTTTTTACGTTACTTTCTTCATTGCTGATATTCTTCCTTTTCTTTTTATTCTCTGTCATCCCTCTCGAGTTCTGCCATGCGGTAGGCTCTCCTACTTTCTGGGATTCCCGGGTGTACCCACTCGGACTCGTGGATGAGGGATCAGAGGAAGCGGGTCTCAAAGGAAGAGCGACAGAATATATGTATCAATCCACCAGTGAGTGGACGACACAAATAACCGACCTGGAAGACGGCAACTTTATGATGCAGGTTAACCCGATCAGTTTACCCGGTATTCCCTTGCCGGTGAGTGTCTCTTTAACGTATAACCATTACAACGCAGGTATTGATATCGGACTGGGGAAAGGCTGGATGACGAACTTACACGCTTGTGTCTCCGAAGATGCCCAAACCCATGACCTGACCTATGTCACGGGCACGGGAGCCATCCTAGTCTTTACCTGGGACAGCCAGACCAGCACCTATCTCAACCCTCCCGGATTTGTCGGGGAAGCGAAAGAAGAAGTGGGAGGCGGTTATACCATCACCCCTTTGGGGGAAGGTTCCCTCCACTTTGACGCCAACGGGAAACTCACCAGTATCACCGAACGCTGTTCCGAAAACGGCTTAGAGATTACCTATGACTCGGGTAAACCGGTCAGCGTAGAAGATAGCCTCACCGGTCGGGAGATCACCCTCACCTGGAACGGGAGTGGAAAACTGACTACTTTAACCGATTCGATGAGCCAGAGCTGGACTCTGGGCTACAGCCAGAGCGGAGACGATCTGATCTCCGTGACCCAACCGGGCACCACTCCTCCCGATGCCGAATTTGGGTATGACGCCAACCATCGGATGACAAGTCATACCGATTTTGCCGGTTATACCTACGAGATGGCGTACATTGCCAGTGGGGATCACGCAAACAAGCTCTACACCCTGACCGATCCGAATGACCATGTGACCGCCACGTTTGATTATGACGTGAACGTTGGCGGCTATGCGAAGAAAACCACCCTGACGGATGCGGAAAGCCGGGCAACTGATTATTACTTCGGATCCGCTTCCGGCTCTTTGGAGAAAGTCTCTGAGGTAGTAGACTCTGAAGAGATCAAGACGGAATATGCGTACAACGCCTTAGGACTCGTC
>JAQVYZ010000097.1 GCA_028708485.1 Caldisericia bacterium
GTAAAACCCTTCCGGAATCATCCATCGTCTCTATTTTTGAAAAATGTTTGTGCATATCCAACCCAACGTGTATCATTTTACTAAGCCTCCAAAGTATTTTTTTGTTTGGTGTTGCTTAAAAATTTTACTTACCTAAAGGAGGCTTTTCATATTATCCCGATTTATTTTTTCCTACTATTTACAATTTGGTATACACTTTTTTTTGCGAGGGTTCGTTCTCTAATCCAGTTCACAATTTTTACTTTATGTTTTCTCTTGTTACAATAAGATTATTGTTTGAATATTGGTTAATAAACCTCTGAGTCCGAATCAGCTAAAGTGGTAACACTATGCTGCCGGACCGTTAGGGTGTAAAGGGAAACTTTTATGCCTCCCCTGTTTGGAAAGGAGGAAACATGATTAGTAATGGTATATGGTATTTTGTTTTTTTATGACTGATCTCATCATTTTTCCCTGATTTTCATTTTAACAAGATTAAACATAGGAGCCACGAATGAATAATGCTTTGTATGAATTTCAAAGACCGTTTAATGAAACAATTAAACCTTATTTAAAAGGTTCTGAAGAAAGAAAATTGCTTGAAAAAGAGCTAAAGAGCCAGTTGCATGAATCTGTAGATATTCCCTTGATCATTGGAGGAAAAGAGGTAAGGACCGGGAAAACTATCCCGATGGTTTGTCCCCATGATCACCATCATATTTTGGGATACTGTCATATGGCGTCAGAAAAAGAAGTCCTAATGGCTATCGATGCCTCTCAAAAAGCAAAAGCTGACTGGATGACGCTATCATGGGTAGAAAGAGGATCTATTCTATTAAAAGCAGCTGAGTTAATATCAACAAAATACCGATATCTATTGAATTCAGCTACTATGCTGGGACAAAGCAAAAATTGCTTTCAAGCTGAAATCGATTCTGCATGTGAAGTAATTGATTTCTTGCGGTTTAATAATTTCTTTGCCTCCCAGATTTATAGTGATCAACCTGTTTCTGACAGGGGCATGGTGAATCGTTTAGAATACAGACCATTGGAAGGATTTATACTGACTGTGTCACCTTTTAACTTTACCGCTATCGCTATGAATCTAAATATATCTGTTATTCTCATGGGTAATACCACTGTGTGGAAACCTTCCTCCACGTCATTATTCTCTAATTATTATCTTATGAAAATATTGATGGAAGCGGGAATGCCTGAGGGTGTAATTAATTTTATCCCCTGTAGCAGTGATTCTTTGCAGAATACCGTTTTATGCCACCGAGATTTATCTGGGATTCACTTTACTGGATCCAGTAACACGTTCAATCACATCTGGCAACAGACAAGTACCAATCTTTCCCTGTATAAATCCTATCCAAAGCTTGTAGGAGAAACCGGGGGTAAGGATTTTATTTTTGCTCATGCCTCTGCGAACCCAAGAGAATTGGCAACAGCTATAGTGAGAGGTGCTTTTGAATACCAGGGACAAAAATGCTCTGCTGCATCCAGGAGTTATATACCCACTTCTATCTGGCAGGAAACAAAAAAATATATACTCGAGATGGTTGATGAGATAAAAGTGGGTGATGTCACTGATTTTTCAACCTTCATGAACGCAGTGATTGATGAAAAGTCTTTTAATAATATTATGAGCTATATCGAAAAAACAAAACAAAGCAACGAAGCAACGATATTAGTTGGTGGTAAAGGATCAAAAGAACAAGGATATTTTATTGAACCTACTGTCATAGTAACTGAAAATCCTCAATATATTACCATGGAGGAAGAGATTTTTGGCCCGGTCATGAGTATTTTTGTCTATCCGGATAAACAATACGAGGAAACATTAAAAATATGTGATCAAACCTCCCCCTATGCATTAACAGGATCCATTTTCTCGAATGATAAATACGCTATGGTTACAGCTTGCAGAATACTACGCTACGCAGCAGGCAATTTCTACATCAACGACAAACCAACAGGAGCTATGGTCGGTCAACAACCTTTTGGAGGAGCTAGAGGTTCTGGCACCAACGATAAATCAGGAAGTTACTTGAACCTTTTACGATGGGTGAGCCCAAGGACTATCAAAGAAACCCTCATCCCCCCAATTCACCATCTTTACCCCTATATGGACTAGAGGTTTTTTATCAGCCAGGCAAAATCAATTCTTTTGCCTGGTTTTTTTTCGTAAAAAAAATAAATTGGGACAGTCCCAAAATATTTTTTTTGCATAATACTCTCTGAACCAAACTCAACCCTATCCGTATTTGTTATTATCTTGGACGCTTGAGGTGTATAATGAAAACGACATCTAGGTTTCAGGTTATCGTTCTTTTTCTCGTTTTAACGGTATGTATCACCTTTACCGACCATTTACCGGGAGCGAACGCCTCTCACGCCCCCTCCTTCAAAGTATCCAGCTCCAATTCCTTTGTAGGGGCTTATACGACGTTGCGGTTTCAGATTCCTGTTCAACGGGATATCCTGGAAAATGACTGGCTTACCCTGCTCTTTCCGAAAACCTTTCCGGTTCCCCCGTATGCACTCACTCATGATGAAAATGGCAACGCCTATCCAACGGAATATAACCTTCGCAAATCCATCTATGTCAATTACCTCGTCTTGGATCCGAAAAAACCGTTACCCGTGATTAACTACGCTGAAAATTCGATCTCTTTCGTGATGCCCCGCACCCTGAAACTGAGAAATGAGGGACCTACGATGTTATGGATCTCGTTGAGTTACCATTTACCTTCCAAACCCTATGAAGGCACGTTTGGATTCTGGCATCTCTCCCTTCCCCAGCCGATTTATTCGAATACCATTCAAATTACCGATATTGAGCCGAAATATGAAATCAAAGATTTATCCGTCTCCCTTACAAATCACTTCTGGAGCGAGCCAACAGAGTGGGTATTCACCTGCAAAACCAATGAAAACCTTGAATTGATAAAGAACATTGATATCATTTATCTCCATTTTACCGCTACTTCACAGATGCCAAAAATGATTCATCCTTCTCTGATCACTGTCAACAACGTTCCTGCGTATCAAGTTAGCATTGAAGGTATAGATTCCATCAGCATTCTAATGCCTTTAACCATCCATCCTGGTGAAGTGATGAGAATTGTCATCCCCGAAGCAGTTGGAATCTATACCATGAGTAAACCAGGACAAAATATAATCTATTTCGGTATCCGATATAATCAAACTGAATCTCACTCATACTCTAAAACCTATTCCCTATTTTGTTATACTCAACCAGGAAAACCATTCTCTTCTGCTACGAATTACTTGACCAGTAATGAAAGTTCCTATACGCTAACCTGGCAATGGTCACCTCCTGATACGTTCCAATCCTCCACTATTGAGTTCAAATGGCCTGAGGTTATTCCTTTAGAGAAAGATATCAAACTGATCTATGCATTGAATGATAAAAACGATATTACTGAGAATATACAAGACGGGATCGTCTCCATTCCGGCTCCACAGTCTCTCACACCTGGGTCAATCGTGAAAGTTACTTTTTCCGGGTATTATACGAAAAATTACAAGCATCAATCATTTATCAATCCCGGACCTGGCGATCTCCTTTTTTCCTTCCGGTACTCAAAAGACTCTCCCTGGGTTACCTTTACACCCATCGTGATCCAGCAAGAAAATCTCTGTATTTCATATATCAACTGGACAAATCGATATACTTCACAACCAGCCGAATTGGAAGTGTTATTTGGACCTTATGAAAAGCTAGATGAAGTATTTCAAAATGGCTTCTGTCTGGTTTTTTCATCGAATATTCAATTCCCGTCATCCATACTCCCTCAAACAATCTATGTCAGCTATGCCGGTTCTCAATATCAAATGAAAGCAACCATCATCAATCCTAATATTCTGCTATTACAACCGGAATCGACTATCACCATGACCAAAACGAGAGTTTTTAGTCTCACTATCAAATCAAGTGCCCAAATCTTGAATCCTGCCGAACCAAACACCACGGTCTCCTGTGGCTTTACGACCAACCAGTCCGTCTCTCCGATGGAAAACGCTACTTGGTCTATCCTCCCCTGGGAAAAACCACCCACCCTGATCCTATCAGGTGGAACCACTGGAAAAGACGATTGGTTCCTAACTCCGCCTACCCTTCGAATACAATCTAGTGACCCTGAAAGCCGTTTCCTCTTGAACGGGTATCGTATAGAAGACCTGAACACCTTCAGCATGCCTCTGTTAGAAGGGCAGTACAAATTCTATTGCACCTATCGATGTAATTATCCTCATAGGGATGCTAACCAGGCAGATTCCAGGATTATTCAAATCGATACTATCCCCGTCCATCTATTTATCAAATCCCCGGTGCTATCCTGGTCCATCAGCCCTCAGACTGCCACTAGGGTACAAGGCTCTGTTGTGATCCCCGATTCCGTTATTTTTAATGAAACCATGACCATCATTGATCAATCTTTGCGGATTCAAAACCAAATGGCGGTGCTCCTCTCCGATGGCTCCTTTTCTCACCCTATATCCTTACAATCCGGCGTTCAGCACATCCCGGTAGAATTATCGGACTGGAGCGGACATCAAGCCACCAAAACTCTCCATATCTACCAGGGAAAAGGAGTAGTGATGCAGATCAAATCCTCCGTTGCTTGGATCAATGACCAAACAGTCAAAATCGATGCACCTCCGCTTCTTCGAAATAGCAGGACCTATGTTCCTATCAGGTTCATCGGTGAAGCATTCGGAGCTAAGGTAACCTACCAGCCAAAGACAAAACCACCCAGTGTGCTGATCCAAAGAAACCATCAAACGATAGAACTCACCACAGGATCCACCAAAGCGACCGTCAATGGGAAAAGCTATACCTTGGACGCTCCGCCCTTCATTGATCAAAACCGGATGATGGTACCGATACGGTTTTTAGCAGATATCTGGAATATGCAAACCCGGTGGGAATCCTCTGACCAGGTAGTCGCTATTCTCTTCCCCTAAAAAATAAATTGAGAAAGTCCCAATTTATTTTTACTGGATGATAGGCAGG
>JAQVYZ010000098.1 GCA_028708485.1 Caldisericia bacterium
AATTTCGTCACCTCTGCTGCATCTAGCTTTACCATTCTGGCAGAAGGCAATGGGATGAAAAAAACTTTCCAGGTTAACTCTCCCTCATTCGGTACGAATATGATCATCCATTCATTGACTTTATCGATCAACCCCCTTAATAATATTGCCTCCATTAGCGGAAAGATAAACCTGGATCTTCCCGGAACGATGGGTGGCTCTCTGATCAATCTATCGAATGGCTCATCATCGTCTTGTGAGGTACGACAAGGTTATTTTAGCAGCTCTGTCAGTTTATCGGAAGGTTTCAATCAATTGACAGCCATTGGAAAATGGTTAACCATTACGCTGGAATTGCCATCTATATCGGTTTTAGTACAATCTTAATCACAAAAGAAAATGTAGGATAAAAATGGAAGAATTAAACAAACAACTAAATATGACCGAGCAACCTGAGCAGGAAAATGAGATTAGCCTGGCGGATATTTGGAATATTATCCGAAGAAGGTATGGACTGATATTAATCATCACAGCTATTTGCTTGATTGGCGGTTATTTCTTTTCCTCAAAGCAAATCCCCTATTATCGTTCTACAGCCACTCTATTGGTCCAAAGTCCGAGTGGTGCCGGCTCAAAAGATATGTACTCCGATTATTGGTATAGTGAGCGTTGGGCGATGACATATGCCGAGATGTTTAAAGGCGATCCCGTTCTTGAAGAAACCAAGGACCGTATTGTGTATTCATCGTTGACGATTCCACAGATCCGCAGTGCATTGTCGGTAGAAGTGGTGAAAAATACGTTATTAATGCGCATCACTGCTACGAACGAAGATAATAAAGTTGCCAAGAAAATTGTTGATACGGTATCGGTAGTATTTATTGAGAAAATATCTGAGATGTATCGTTCGAATATCGAGGAATCCACCACAACACTGAAAAATCAAATAGAAAGGCTTAATCAGGAGATTGAAATTCTGGATGCTCAAATTGATTCAAAAGATTTATCGGTAGTTGAAAAACAGCAAAAACAGGATGAGTTAAAGAATAAATGGGAATTAAAAGGTATCCTGGACGAACAATTGCAAACCCAAATTTCGAATGAAATGCAACTCACTCCGGCTATCAAGATTTATCAGGAAGGCAACTTGCCAGTGAATCCAATTAACACCAAAATGGTGATGATATTGCTGATATCCTTGGCGCTAGGATTATTCCTCGGATTTCTGCTGGCATTTTTATTGGAATATTTTGATGATACGATTAAATCTGAGGAAGACTTGAAAAAAGCTTCTCACGGAAGAGTATTAGGGATTATTCCTCATTTTGATTCAAAGACGGAAGGGTATTATTACAACCGGTATTCGTACCGAGCTGGCAAGAAAGCTGTTTCAAACTAAACATAAGCTGATTTTTCAATTGATTCCGTTCCGGAAAACGGCTATTTGCACGGAATAGTCTTTGTTTTCCGAATTCACAGGCTTTTTGTAGAGATAACCGATCGACCGATTGCCTGTTTTTTAATTTTGAGAGCAAGACAGGAAGTGTCATGATATTCTGGATGGCATCCTGCTGATAAGGTTTCCCGGTTGCTTCCTCATGAAGGCAGAAATCCTTGATATCATCTACTATCTGGAAAACCTCGCCAAAGGTGTATCCAAACCGGGCTTCTTCCGTGTCAAAACCTGAGTTGATCCATCCAGTGCTTAAACGGAATAAGGAGGCAGTTTTCAAGCCAATCGTTTCCAAATAGGCCAGTATTGAATAGTGGTCGGAACAAGTCTTATGAAGTTCCTGTATCTGTCCACGGCACATTGCATTCAAGGTTTGAAAGCATTCTGAATAAAAAAGAGGGCATTGTGTGAGTAATTGCTGCTGAAGGTAAGCTATTAGAAAATATCCCAATGCTGCTGTTTTGGGAGTGCCCAAATCCCGGAAAAGCGTCGATTTCCCTCTCCGTAAAAAACTCTCATCTACAATATCGTCGTGTATTAGAGAGGCTGCATGTACCAATTCAATCAGAAAAGCTGTACGGATATTCTCTTCGGTTGGATGATTCGCGGAGAAAAATAAGTGAGAACGAAGCTGCTTACCGCCTGATAGGATTGAGTAAGATGAAAGCGGGAATTGAAAAAAAGTTTCCATCTGATGGAGTATTTCGGACCGAAAGAGGTCATAAGCATCCTGGAAAGGCTGTTTCATAAGAGTGAAAAATAATTCCTGATGATGGAAGAAACTATTCTCATAGGACGAATCCCTTGATACGATGATTGTGAAGGTACGCTCACCAATGGGACATTTTCCCTGGTATGGTCTGTGTGGAGAGCAAAAGTGGGATCGTTGCCATGGTCCGCGGTAAGTATACAAAGATCCTGGGTGCTTAATAAGGAAAGACATTGATTCAGATATCCATCAAACTCAATTAATGCGCTGATATATCCCTTTGGATCGCGCCTGTGTCCGTATAGCATATCGAAATCCTCGAGGTCTACGACACAAAGACGGGATGGTTCATTTTGATAACGCCGTTCTCGTAACAGTACCAATAATTGCTTCATCGTATCCGCGATATGTTGGCCGGGAACCGGATCTATCTTCGTTTGCGGGAATAAATCTTGAATAATACGGTTTCCTGAAAGGGGGACAGATTGCTTGGATAACTCTTCAAACAGAGGAACTGTGGCCGTTTTGTACGGGAAATCTTTTCGGTGAGGAGTACGGGAAAAACCTATCATGCCATTCCCAAGAAAAGGTCTTGCAATGACTCTGCCTAATGCAGGTTGGTCATTCACCAGGGATCTTGCTAACCATGCCCAATAGTAGAGGGTGGAGAGGGGTATTTTTTCTTCATGTGCGGCAATCTGGAAAACAGAATCAGCAGAAGTATAAACGATGGGATTCCCTGTTTGAAAGTGTTCTGATCCAAATCTGTTGATGATCTCTGTACCAGATCCCTTTCCTGCGTTAATCACCTCATTGTGAATCAGACTCTCAAATCGATGAAGGAGGGAGTCCGGTAGCCCTTCGGGAAATGTAGTCCATTTTGGGAGGATAACACCAAGCAGTTCATATACCCCGGAGAGAGTATCTTTGTTCGGGTTCTCAGGTTTCAAGACAGCTCTCCTATTGGGATCAAACAATCCTATTGCTTCCAGGGTGGGACAAGGTATTGCAGGTTGGCAGGAGAGCAGATGTCCACAGGTGTTTGCACCGGTATCACCGAATGAGTTTGCGTCTTCAGCTTCCCCGATCCCGAATCCATCCAGTATAAATAACAGAACCCATTTGTTCACTCTTTAAGTATATCTATCTTCCAAAAGTTCTCAATTCATGGTACAATTGTAAAATTATGATAAAAATATTTGACACAACGGAACGTTTTAAAAGGAAATATTCTCACCTGATCAAAAAGATAAATGACCTGGAACCGGAAACTCATTCATTAGATGATATTATGTTGCAGCATAAGACCATTGAATACCGTGAGAGGATAGAGCGTGGTGCCTCATTGGAAATGCTTCTCCCGGAAGCATTTGCAGCGGTCCGTGAAGCAAGCATACGCACCCTTGGACTACGGCATTTTGATGTTCAATTACTGGGAGGATTTTCCCTTTTCTATGGCAAGATCTCTGAGATGAAAACCGGAGAGGGAAAAACACTCGTTTCTACTTTACCGGCTTATCTGGAAGCCTTATCCGGTAAAGGAGTGCATATTGTTACTGTCAATGAGTATCTCGTAAAACGTGATGCTGAGTGGATGGGGAGTATTTACCGTTTCCTGGGGCTGGATGTCGGATACATCCTGAATGATATGCAATCCAAACATCGTTTTCCCGAGTATCGTAAAGACATTACATACGGGACGAACAGCGAATTTGGTTTTGATTACTTACGTGATAATATGGTATTGAGTCCGGGAGATAGGGTGCAAAAGCCTTTAAACTACGCGATCGTGGACGAGGTGGATTCCATCCTGATCGACGAAGCTAGAACTCCGCTTATTATTTCTGGTCCAGCAGAAAAATCTACCGATTTATACTACCGTGCTTCCAGAGCTGTTCGACTGCTTATCCGGGAGACTGATTTTACGGTTGACGAGAAAACCAAGTCTGTTACCATTAACGAGACCGGTATTCAAAAATTACAACAGATTCTGCATGTTCCGAATCTTTATTCAAACGACCAGATTGATATGCTGCGTCACCTGAACCAAGCTTTACGGGCGAAACATTGTTTTGAAAATGAAGTGGATTATATCATCAAAGAGGGCGAAGTGATTATCGTCGATGAATTTACCGGTCGATTGTTGAATGGAAGACGGTACTCTGATGGATTACACCAGGCGATTGAAGCGAAAGAAAACCTAAAAGTGAAAGAAGAGAACCAAACCCTGGCAACTATCACTTTTCAGAATTATTTCCGTATGTATCAAAAACTATCTGGGATGACGGGTACTGCGAAGACAGAAGAGAATGAATTTCGTGAGATATATGGATTAGAGGTGATTGTCATACCAACGAACAAAGAAGTCGCCAGGAAGGACTATCCTGATATCGTATACAAGACGGAAGCGGTCAAGTTTCGGAAGATTGCCGAAGAGATTGTGAACGTCCATAAAAAAGGTCAACCAATTCTAGTAGGCACCCGGTCGATTGAAAAATCGGAACGGTTATCCAAGATCTTAACGAAATTAGGAATACCCCATGAGGTGTTAAACGCGAAATACCATGAAAAAGAGGCAGAAATCATCAAAAAAGCCGGACAAAAAAGTGGTGTGACGATTGCTACCAACATGGCCGGACGAGGAGTCGATATCGTGTTAGGCAACCAGGTACAAGACTTGGGTGGGTTGCATGTGATTGGTACTGAACGCCATGAATCCAGGCGTATTGACAATCAGTTGAGAGGTCGTTCAGGTCGGCAGGGGGATCCTGGTTCTACCCGCTTTTTCTTGTCGCTTGATGACGAGTTACTTCGGATTTTTGGCGGAGAACGCATCACCAAAGTGTTTGATACATTGCGCATTGAGGAGGATATGCCGCT
>JAQVYZ010000099.1 GCA_028708485.1 Caldisericia bacterium
TATTATCCCAGCGAAGTGATGCTTCAAAGAGTTCAGCAAAAGGCCTTACCTGGAGGTAGGTAGTTTCTTCTTTCTGGATCCATACAGGCGTCTTTGTTGTGACTCGCTGACCATTGAGATCATAATAGTTTTCATTGATATAGAAAACAATTCGGTGGTTCTTAAATTCAACCACCATTGTAGTCGGTTGAATCTTTCGAGAGATCGTTTTGAAGCTGTCCAAGAAGAAGTTGGTTTCAGCATAAGTCGTATTTGTTTTTTTATCGATATACACTTTTTCTGTGTTTTGCGGGTTTACTTTGATGGTAAAGCTCTCTTTTTCTGGGAGATTATCATACGCCTTAGCCGGAGCAGATAACCTGACCAATGATGATTTCCTGCCGGGAATTTTGACCTGAACTTCCTTTTCCTTCACGCCATCCGGAATGGAAAAGGGGAAATTGACAGTGCCAATACGGGTAACGACATAGACAGTAAATCCCTGGTGTCCCACTTTTTCCAGTTTAGCCACCCCATTGGCATCCGCATAACCAATCACAGAAATAAACGGAACAGGTTGGTATTTCCCTTCCATCGGCCAATGACTCCACAGTTCGACTCTCGAGCCGTCCAATGGTTGGTTCTCTTCATCCTTCACGCTAAAATAGAGGTTAGTTAGCAATTCCTCTGGATTGTAAGGCAACTCAGAACGCCAGACATGATCATACTTACCGTTGGCTTCCCAGCACATCGGCCAGGAGAAAATTCGTTTGCCCCAGGATTTGTAGTAAATCAGGGAATCATCAAAATAAGGTTTCCAGGAGCTTTTCTCTCCACCTTCACCGGAAGAGGAATCAACATGGTGCCACCCATCTGCCCAGAAGTTATTGAACTGATGATCTTCTCCCAGAGCCACGATAATAATGGTAGGGATGTTCATCGCTCTGGCTGCGGCTTCATAAATAATGGACCACTCTCCGCACCAGATTCCCAGGTCTTTGTTCAGTAAATTCTGGTAAATATTATACCAACCCTTTGGTTTCTCCCCGGTATGCCAGATTCCACCCACATCCTGTTTTAACCAGAAATCAACGAGATAAGCGGCTTCATATAATGTTTTGGCATCTTTCACCCGGTCCAGAAGCGTGATTCCATATTTGGTATCAGTAGGCAGGAAAGTACGGTAGAAATTCCCCTGATAGGCTGTTTTATACGCATTGGGACTCATGATATAACGGTTTAGCATGACCAGGTACTGGTAATAGATTTCACGCGGCATCTCTACAAAACCGGTATCGGTCGCGTATTCAAGAGTAGAGTAATCCGAGTATTGCTTCATCCTGACATATTGCACCTGCTGACACATGTCAACGATGGATTTTGCATTCTCTACTAATAGGGATAACAATTCTTGACGAATATAGATCAGTAAATCCTCCACCTGAAAATTCGTGACACAAAACGTTACTTCATCGATGTATTCTGGGGGAACTGTGTTTAAAAAGTCCAGTAACAATTTCGTTTCCGTCTGATTATATCTGGTAGCATATAAAGTATCGAAATCACGGGTAAATCCTGTTCCGCCGAAGAACATACCGAGGGGACTTTTTTCAGCTTCAGAGTGATAGGGAGAAAACTTGAAAGAACCCGGTTGATGGCTGTAATTGATGAGATAGGAAAGTGGTGCGGTAGAGGAAGCAAATCCTAGGTCCAAACAACCATCACCCTGTACATCCAATAAAAATGGAGAGCAGTTGCCTGCGGTTTGCCAATCCTTCCACAAGGGATATGATTGGAAAATCACAGGTTGCTGGTCAATCTGGACGCGGAAAGTGTCGAGGGTGCCATCCTGGTCTCCTACCAATAACCATGCAATCTTCTCATTTTCCCAGTAGCAATACGGGGAAGCTCTTCCTGAGACAACCACTCCTTCCCTATTCGGATGTTCTTCATCCCAGACTTCTGTCCAATGGGGGAAAAAAGAAGGGACCTCCACCCACTTACCATCTTCTTCCTGTATAAGCGAAAGAGAGCCATCCTGATGTCCCAGAATCAGCTCTTTTTTGTTCATTCGAAATAACGCCGGAATGAGTGAGTCTTTTTCCTCAATAGATTCATAAATGGATACTGGTTCTGTACATATCATCTGATCATTTTCCCAACGATAGGTAGATCGGAAAACCTTTGTATTAGCAGTAAAAAATAGCTGATTTGCAGTCAATTCTTCACCAATGACCGGATGCAGAAGTTCATCCAATCCTGAAAAAGTGATGGTTTGCCATAATTTGAATTTCGCTCTTTCGTGGTTTGCCTGGTACAGAAAGAGTTGTAAAGTACCCTTAACGCCAGTTACTAGTACATCTTCGTAATTATCTTTATTGACGTCACATACACATATGGAAGCCTCAGCCGGAACGTCCATCGGCCTCGTTTGCATCGCTTCTATCTGTTTTGTCATCTCATCATGCAGCCATAAAGGAATTCGAACCATATCTATCTCATCTTCCCGAACAGATGCCCAGGAAGCTTCCATTTCCAATATTCTTGATTCTCCCGGATACAGAGTGATTTCCAAAGAATCAGACTTTTCAGCAAAAGAGGGGGACAAAAAAGTCAATAATACAAACAAACTCATCCAAAAACTAATCAGATGTTTCTTTCTCATTTTAACCATAATACCCTCCCAATTAATTTCTAGTTTAATTGTAGCAAGAATGATCGAACATATATCTTTTATTTGCTGTTTTCCAGTATACTATTGGTGAAACCAACTACGAAATGAGGCTTATAGTGCTGAAATCAGCCAGATTTGCATATGGATACACCCTACTTGCCGTTGCATGCTGGTCCACTGTCGGTACCGCTTTTAAACTGACTTTATCGCATATCTCTCCATACCAATTAGTTTGCTATTCAACCTGGTTCTCAACGGCAACGCTACTGATGATATCCTGGTTCACCGGTAAATTCCCCCAATTATGGGAAACTATTAAGAATTCAAAACAACGTTGGTTCATACTGATTCTTGGTTTCCTGAATCCGTTTCTTTACTATGCTATTCTGTTCCAGGCTTATTATATTTTACTGGCACAGGAAGCGATGGTGTTAAATTATACGTGGGGGATCGGGATCATCATTCTCTCGGGTTTGCTGTTGAAACAAAAAATCTACTTCTATCAAATGATCGCTGTCATCATCAGCTTCATTGGAATCGTGATTATCGCCACAAAAGGTTCTTTTTTTCAGTACCGGCCAACCAATCTTTATGGCATCCTCCTAGCCATCGGCACCGCTTGGGTATGGTCCTTTTATTGGATTTTGAATGTCAGGCAAAAAAAAGACGCTGTGGTAATGCTAACCCTCCAATGGTGCGTCGGTTCCCTGTTATGTCTGTTCCTACCATGGCGAGGATCCATCAATCTACCGGGAATCCTGGGGTCGATATACACCGGTTTGTTTGAAATGAGCCTTCCATTCATCGCCTGGTTCATGGCACTTCAGGCAGCGGAAAATGCTGCCAGTGTCACTAATCTGGTTTTTCTGAGTCCTTTTACATCATTAATCTGGATACATTTGGTGGTAAAGGAGCCGATTCATCCCAGTTCCTGGATCGGACTAATCTGGATTATCGCCGGTATCTGGTTAAACCAGCCTGTAACTTTACGCTGGCAAAACTATATTCTCAATAAAGTATCTCATTCATAATATTGGGACAGGGGACTGTCCCCTGTCCCAATATTTTTTAAGAAAAACGAGGAAAGATAAGGAGAATCAAATGAAAAAAATAATCATTTCGCTAAGTCTCGTACTTGTTTTCGTTTTTTCGTTCTTGAAGACAAAACCTGCTATGGCGGAAGAATGCGTTCGATACTTAATGCCATGCTTTTCTGAAGTCATCCAAACCGACTCCATTGTCTATAAAGAAGCGAAGGATATCCACGGAAATCCCATCTCCCTCTCTCTGATTGTGGTCGAACCGAAAGGAGATAACCTGGAAAAACGACCATTGGCCATCTGGATCCATGGCGGAGGATTTATCTCCGGTAAAAAAGAGGGGATGCTGGGAAGATGTATCGCGTATGCCAAAATGGGTTATGTCGCTGTCACCATCCAATATCGACTCAGTGCAACCGATAAATCAAGTTGGGTAGAGACGGATACGATGAAACGAGCGGTTGATGATGCGGTGGAGGATGCCAGAAGCGCTGTCGACTGGTTACGAGCACATGCCACCGAGTACCGGATCGATACGAATCAGATCTTTATTGGCGGTTCTTCTGCCGGAGCGATCACTTCCTTGCACGTCGCTTACCAGGATGATGGTTGGAACAAAACAGGCATGAAAGGAGTGATCGATTTATGGGGTGCCCTGTTATCCGATGTCCAAATCGATTCAACGGAACCTCCGGTCATCATCATCCATGGTACCGAGGACACTACCGTCCCCTTTAAACTGAGCTTGGCGTTAGTAAAGAAACTGAAAGAAGCGAAAGTACCTTACCTGTTCTATCCCGTCAAAGGGGTGGGGCATGGTGTTCCCGCACCTAATGGACAGGCATTCCATTACATTGAGGCTCTGTTTATTTATCAGTATTTGGAGTAAATTCATTTCCTGATTCCAGGTTATGTATTATGATGGTGATATGAGTAAAACAATAAGCTACCGTTATTTTTATACTGTGCTTTTCCTATTTTTGTTGACTGCATGTTTAATACAGTGTAAACCAAGACAACCGGAGACCCTTCGCCAGTTAGATCCCGATAATCCCAAAATTGCGAAGGAAATCCGTGAGATATTAGCGAAGGACACTCCCAAAGTCATCGTGATCGGCACTGGGTTATGCGACAATTGCAAAATTGTCGAAAATGCGGTGGAAGCTTTTCATAAAGCGCATCCTGAGATACCCGTTACCTGGATGGTATACAATCATTACGAGGACCGGGCTACCTTTCAGTATTTCCTGGTGACCATCAGCCCCACTACATTCTTCATCGACCGGGAAAACTTCATCCAAACCAAACTGATTGGT
>JAQVYZ010000100.1 GCA_028708485.1 Caldisericia bacterium
CATTTGATATTCTGCTTCGTTTGCTGGAGATGGGAATTGAACCCTATTTAATTGCCACCTCCCTCTCAGTTCTGGTCTCTGAGCGTTTAGTGCGAAAAGTTTGTACACACTGTTCCGAGAAAATCGCCTTGGATTATCCGTTTTTGAATAAGCAGGGAATCGATTCCCAACTGGTGGGAAAAGGGTGTGCATTCTGTCATTACACAGGTTACCATGGACGTCAGGGTGTGTTTGAAGTAGTGCGCTTAAGCGCAGAAACAAAAAAAATGATCTCAGGTTTCAGCTTGATGCCCAATTTGGATGTATTACAGCAGTCCTTTCAAAAAGACTGTCTTGCAACCTTGCAGGAAAATTTCTTTGCCTTAATCCGGAAAGGAGTGACCAATTGGGAAGAAGTACTGATTCAACTCGAAGATTTCGAATAAAAGAGACCTTGATCAATGATTTTACTTACCAGTTACGCTTATTGCTCTCACAATCTTATCTGATACAGGAATCTCTTCAAATGATGACTTCATTCAACACGCATCCCCGGATAAAAAAACTGATACAACTCATTATAAATAGGCTTGAAAGGGGTTTTTCACTGGCGGAATCTCTTGATCACATCCAGTATATAGACAGATTCTATATCACGATGGTCAACACCGGGGAATTATCCGGAAATCTTTCCTTGCAGATGACAAAACTATTGGAACACCTCGAAAAAAAACGTCTTTATCGACAGAAATTAAACAAAGCTTCTCTGTATCCCACCCTGGTATTCTCGGTCACACTCGTGGCTGGGATCGTGTTTATCGCTTTTGCTGTACCGATGCTGGTCAATTTTGCCCAATCTCTACAAGTCACTCTGCCTCCTTCTACGCAAAGATTTATTGCACTATTAAGCTGGCTTCATGTGTATTATATGGTTCCCTTAGCCGGGATCACTCTGATTTTGCTTATTTTTAGTTGGTTTTATCGACGGTTTCCTTATCTGGTGGATTACTGGAAATGCTCGCTTCCTTATTTTGGAAAAATCATTGTGGAAAGGGATATGGCGTTATTCTGTCAGCAGATCTCTTTTCTTCTCTCTTCGCATATCAGTTTGCAGGATAGTCTCGGTATTGCTTCCTTTTCCATACAAAATCGCTATCTCCGCGAGCAGATTGAAATCGGGAGCGCGCAATTAAGCTATGGGAATCCGGTCTCCTCTTCTTTGCAGCCGTTATTTAGGAAGCATCCGTTTTTGTTGACTGCTCTGAAAACGGGTGAGGAGAGTAATCGGTTGGCTGAGAATTTTGCTTATCTAAGTGCCCATTACCAGCAAACTCTCCAGGTGAATCAGGACAGAGTGCTGGTTTTGATTGAGCCGTTAATGCTTCTCACCATCGGTTTATTCGTGTTTCTGATCATTGTCCAGTTTTATCTTCCCATTTTTCAATTACTGAATCAGGTTGATTTTTTAAACACATAGTACACAGGCAGGCTTTATGCAGCCTGCCCTGGACTAAGATGGGATCAGTTGTTTTGGATTACCTCGCCTTCTTCAGCCAATGCATCTGCCATTACCAACCTGAGCTCATCGCGAATACCGTTTTCATAAGCGTTGAGTAGTTCCAACCAGACTTTTTCCGGTAATGCTTTCAGGAAAGTCTCCACTGTTTCAGGATTTTGTATTGATTCCCGTAAATGCTCCCATACAAAATCAAAAACATCTGATTCATTTTGAAATACTGATACCTCTTCCATGCAAACCCTTCCTTTCAAAAAAAAGTTTCTACATAGGGAAAGATTCATTTCAGTAGAAAAGTGGGCGGTTCAGTGATAGAAAAAAAGGGAATGAATAAAACAGAAAAAAATATTTGTAAAATTTATAAAACTATTGACAAGAAAAAAATATATATTAATATTATTAATGATAATATAAGAAAAACTGAGGGAGAAAAAAGATGAAGAAAGAAAAAAGAAAGAAAGAGATGCCGGTTTCTCAGCGGAAGAATCTGGAATACTATCTCGAACAGCAAAAACTAAAGAACAATCAGATAAAAGTCTTCTTTGACATTTTCAGAATTGATTAGTTTTGCTGTTTTAACCAATTCGGGTTATTGGCGATAGACCTGCCAACACCTATCAAATCAACAAGGTGTCGATCCAGGATGCTATTCACAGTGGATAAATTCACAAATCCACCAGTCAGCAATACAGGTTTTGTCGTCGATACCCGTATTTTTTGTGCAAACGGTAAAAAATATCCCTCCCCAATACAGGCTGATGGACGGCTTCCACACATCCCGCCGGAGATATCCAGGCAATCAACTTCTTCTAATACGCCTGCCATACAGGCAGCATCATCAATAGTGAGTCCATTTGGTTCTTTTGTAAAAGGTATTGTATCCGAGACGCCCATTCTGACGAAGATTGGATACTCGTTTCCCACATGGGATCTGACTTCTGACAGGATCTCTGTCAATAATCTGACTCTGTTTTTCCAGGATCCGCCGTATTCATCTTTCCGGTGGTTGGTGAGAGGGGATAAGAACTGGGAGAGCAAGTATCCATGAGCAGAATGGATCTCCACCCCATCGTATCCGGCTTTTTTGACTCTGATAGCCGCTTGGCAGAAAAAGTTTTTCAACTCTTCCAGCATAGACCGTGTACAGGCTGTTGGTATAAGACCGCTGACAGGATGAGGTATTTCACTAGGACCGATGGATTCATGGGATACTGCAGCCAATCGATTGCTACCGGCATGACTGATTTGGCATATAACCGGCGTATTGTTTTCATGGATAGTGGAGGTCAGCTCCGAGTGAAAGGCGATATCAAGATCAGATTGTATACTCATCTGATTCGGGCTGAAACGACCCAAAGGATGTATATAATTGTGTTCCAGGATAATCAATCCTACTCCGGTAAGACTCATTTTACGGTAGTATTCCAGCACTTGGGTGGTGATATTTCCTGAATGATTTGATTTTTCCGTAGCCATGGGAGGCAGCACAATTCGGTTTCGAAGTTTTAGGTTTTTAATGGAAAAGGGTTCATTCCAAGTCATGGGGGTCCTTCCTTTTTCAGTTCAATAGAATACATCCATGTTGTTGAGTGCGTTGTTTCAAATCCGGATAAAACAACAGCAGGTTGATTTTTTCTTTTTTTCATCTAAGGTAAGATTATAATACGGGAGAAAGGGTGATGCCAGATATGTTGCAGAATGAGAATCTTCCGAGTGAGATCGGGGAGGTAATCCAGATTATCTTTTCAAAATGGTCTGAAGAAGAAAAACAAGTTTTTTCAATGATCGAGATGACCGAATTAAACTCATTAAAACTAACGCTGGGACTTGATATTCGAAATATATTTCAGTTATGGTCCGGTAACCAGAAATTATTGCTAGCCTGTAAACAAGAGATAGAGAAACGCCCGGAGCTAAAGGAAATATTATGGAAAATATTCTATTTATCTTCATGGGAAGAAGGCTTATTGGATGAAGAAAAGCAGGGAGAGAGAGCCAAAGAGGAAGAAAAAAGTGCTTTTGCGGAAGTATTTTCCGAGATGAATGCATATCTCTCTTCCGAATTAATCATCTACTTGACTTGGAATTCATTACAAAAAAACCAGAGTAATCTGGTACAATTGTCATAACTACCCTTGAAGGAGTCATTATGTTTTATCAGAGTGTTTGGTTTTGGGTGATCGCTGTTTTATCAGCGATTGTCATTGTCATTATTGTCGCCGTTCTTTCAAGAATCAATAAAATTGGTGGCATGATGGAACCCGGGAAAAAAGAAAAAGTCAAATTTTGTCCGAAATGTCATTCCATGGTGTGGGAAAAAACACAAATTTGTTCAAAATGCGGAGCGGCAATCCAACCAACCGGGTCAAAAAAAAATAAAAAAACAAACCAGATAGGCAGGAGCAGCAAATGAATGAATCTTTTATCCAGCTTTTATTGCATAAAGCAAAAGACTTGGGATGTGAATATGCGGATTTTCGGTATGAAGAAACTGAACACCAGAACATATCCGTTAAAAATGAGCAGGTAGAAGCTTTAACGAATGGTTTCGATAAAGGCTTCGGTATTCGGGTATTAAAAAAAGGATATTTTGGTTTTTCTTCCAGCACTTCTTCCAACGAAAAAGAGGCGATCAACGTATTAATGGAGGCGGTAAGAATCGCAGAAGCTTCCTCTGTGATTCAGGCGGATCCGATTCAACTGGCTCCTTCTCCGGTCAACCGAGACAAAGTATCCGCTCATGCGAAAAGGAATCCCTTACTAGTGCCGTTGAATGAGAAGATTGACCTGCTAAGATCCGCTTCCGCTTCCATGAAAGTGCATAGTGAATGCAGGATTCGAAAAGCCTCTTTGCATAGCCGTGCGCAATACAAACAATTCAGCTCCACGGAAGGAACCTTTATCGAACAAGATAGAATAACAACCGGTGCCGGCATTCATGTCATGGCATTCGGGAACCAGGACATGCAGATACGGTCTTACCCGAATTCATTTGGTGGTGATTTTTCCACTTTTGGATTTGAGTTTGTAGAACAGATGAAACTGACCGAAAATGGTCCCATTATTGCTGAAGAAGCAAGAGAGCTTGTATATGCGCCGGTTTGTGAAGCGGGCGAGAAAGACATTATTTTAGACGGGAACCAGTTAGCGTTGCAGGTTCATGAATCAATCGGCCACCCCTCTGAATTGGATCGAGTGTTTGGATACGAAGCTGCTTATGCGGGTACCTCGTTTCTGACTCCCGACAAGCTCTTTCATTTTCAAGTCGGCTCTTCGTTGGTGAATATCGTAGCAGATGCCACTATTCCTGGCGCTCTGGGTGGTTTTGCGTATGATGACGAAGGCATCCCGGGAAGTCGGGTATATCTGGTAAAAGAGGGTATTTTTGTCGGGTATCTGAATTCTCGCGAAACCTGCTGGAAGATTCGGGAGAAACCTATGGGATCTATGCGTGCAG
>JAQVYZ010000101.1 GCA_028708485.1 Caldisericia bacterium
TGACCCCTTTACTAAAGTGCATTATATGGATTTATCCTGTAAATTGCTGGTTAAAAAAAGACAAGATGCAGTAAATATTTCGTAAATATTCGAATGATACAGCAATGAATGGCAGGTTCTATTTACTTGATTATTTATGCTGCTTAAACTTCTTAACCTGGTTAGACAAAAGCAATACTCCAGGATAGAGCAATAATATCCATCCGAGCACAAAAAGGCTCCAAATTGGCTTATCAGGTGAAACAATCACTCCTTGCTGAGAAACGGAGATATTACTCGCATGCACATCCGTATCACCAGAATGAGAAGAGCAAAGCAGGTTAAAAATGCCTGTTATATTCACTATGTCGCCTTTTATACAGTATCTCCCAAAATAGTTAATTTGTGTTAAAAACTCTTTTTCCATCCAAACGCCAATAGCGTTGCCCTCATGATCCAGAATATGGATACAAACCAGATCCTGTGCTAAGAGTGGCTGACCGATCACCTCTCCGGTGAGACTAATCACTCGTTGATCCCAATAAGAATGGTTTTGTAACAATTCGCTTATAGAGAGAGGCTTCTTGCTAGCAGCAACCTGCGAATCAGTAGATGAAAAAACTGATCTCAGTGGTAATACGAAAATAAAGATAATGCTAAAAAAGAGAATAGTTACTTTCATCTTTTTACCAACTGCATGACATAACGATATAAAAATGTCATCAAAACCAAACTGGAAAAGAACTCAACTCGCCCTAAAAACATCGAGAGAATGTAATACACTTTCATGACAAAAGGCATCGATACGCCTACCAACCCCGTGCTTAAGCCTGAATTTGATCCAGCAGACACCGAATCAAAAATAGCCTGATTGACAGGATAACCATAGGCAACACCAAGCACGGCACCAAAGCAGTAGAAGAAGATATAAAACAAAACAACCGTCATGGCGGACTTGACAATTTTATCGGTCAAGAATTGCTTGCCGATGTGTTGAAAGAAAGAGACGTTGACACTAGACGAAGGCATAAAATACTGTTTGATATCCTGAACGATCGAATGAAAGAGGATACCCATTCTGATACCTTTAAAGCATCCTGCAGTGGAAGCACTGGATCCACCAATAGCCATCGCAATAATGATGCCGATTAAAACCATCGGTGACCATAAATTGATTAACTGTGTCGAGTATATTGTCTGTGTTCCGGTTGTTGTATGCCCTGAAATGAGAATGAATACAAGTTTTCTGAACAAGGCTATTAGGTTAGGGTAGATTCCCTGTTTCATTAAATACGCTGCCATTAGTAAAAACAGCACTGTAACACTTATCAGTAAAGACTTGGTTTCAATGTCTTCGATCAATGCCTTGCGTTTCTTGTACCAGATGTAATAATGCAAACCAAAATTCATCGATCCAACGATTGAAAAAACGGTCAATGCAATTTCATACAGAAGGTTATGATAATACAGTGCATTCAATGATTGTGGAGCAAATCCACCCGTACTCCAGGTGGACATAAACATCGTAACTGCATGAAATAAAGACCAACCAGGAGTAAACCCAATCGTTAATCCGATGAAAAAAAGAATCACCGTTCCGACTGTTAAATACAGTAGGCTGATTATCTAAATGAATCTTCCCGTCTGCTTTACATTCGGCAACAATCTCTCCTCTTTCCCTTCCCCGACCATCGTTTTGAAATTCAGTCCGATAGAGGGAATGAAAGCGACTGCGATGATAATGATTCCCTGCCCTCCAATAAAGGTGAGCATATGTCTCCAGATATTTAATGAAATAGGCAAGTGGTCCATATCTTGAATCAAAATCAAACCTGTCGTCGTCATACCGCTCATCACATCAAAGCAGGCATCGGTATACGAAAGAAAGTGCTGACTAAAATAATAAGGTAATGCAAGAATAAACATCGAGACAATCCAGGAAAAAGCGCTAATACACATGCCATGTAGCCAAGTTGCCTCTCTTTTTGGACGGAACCGAGTGTATAAAAAACTTCCTAATGAAAGCAACAAAGCAATGGTAAAAAAGAAATTCACAGCACTATGCCATTCTGACGCAAACAAGGCTACTGCTAAAGGAATGAGAAGCGTAGCGGCTAAGAAACAAAAGACTGATCCGGAAAAATGAAATATGGTCGACCAGTCCTCAGATCGAATTTCAGGAATCATACCAATAACAGCTTCAAAATAAACAATAGGAATAGTAATATAGCCAGATAGATAACCCAGAAGCCCATTTCGGTCATTATGGATACAGTCACTTGAAAGAAATGTTTCATCTCTGACCTCTTCTAAACCTTTTCATAATCATACTTTTCATACTTTTTAACTTGTCTGTCAATATCATAACGAAGCATTATATGCTTTTATCATGTAAATTACTGGTTAAAAAAATAGGTGCAACCGTAAAAATTGCGTAAATATCTATGTTAGGAATAAGTTTTTTCCAGGTTAATATTTTAACAAAGATACTTTGTAAAATAGATTTTTCAACGGAGCTGGTAGGACGAAGTTCGAACCTCCTTGATGGAATACCAGGTTGAAAAATGAATAAAAATGCTTTAGAAACTAAAAAAGAAGAGTTGATACAAATCTAATTATTTACCCCACTCATCCATCAATACGGTATCAAATGTATTTTCCAAGTTTTGATCCGATAAAGGACTGGTAATGGTGTCTAAAGTTTGTTTATTTAACATGTAGTAATAAAACTGTTTTCCCACCTTTTTACTATGATCTTATCGCCGAATACAAAAGTATCGGATTCTATTCCTTGTAATGGTTGTGAATGGATCATCAATTGCTTGTCTGCATCATATTTAAAAACAAATCCGGTATTTTTATCCATATCCTTACCTGGTGGAAGAATACTGGCTGTGATGTAAACCGAGTTTGGTTGATTTTTATCGAGGGTGATATGTATGTTTGTTTCATAGGTTGGCATAAAATCTGGTAGGATGCTTTTGATCTTTTGAATGACATCATATGATAAATCTAAAGCAATTTCTTTTTTTGAAGATGACGCTTGAAATTCTTTTTTTGCTTTATGATCAGCGCAACTCATGAGCCCAAAAGACAAAATGGTTAAAAATACCAATATTTTTATTTTCATTTGTTGACCATCTGTGTTTTCATGGGTACCTTCTCTTTTTTGGTGGTTTTATTCTTCCAATTGTAATATCATTTACTTAAGTTCCACGCTTAATTACCCCCAATGAATCCAGTATATAACGGGGTAGGGTAGAAAGAAACAAGGTAAACAAGGAATTTAGTGCCAACAAAGGATAATGCAGTTGCTTGGATAGAAAAGCAATAAATATTTGCATAATGCGGTCTAATGCCTCCACAAACTGGATATCCCGTAGCTCATCATAAAACTGGTAGAACAGAATCTGGTAATGCTTTTTAGTATCTTTTTAAGGAATATTATTATAAATTGACAGATTACCGTAAATATTTCACAATAATAACAAGTCTTGAAAAGGGAGGCTTCTTATGAAAAAGAATATACTGATTAAAGTGTTTGAATATCTTGTCATAGTCGCTTCGATAGCAGCGTTAGTGCTCCTTATTTTTAACCTAAAACCAACTACTACCCATTTTTCCCTGGAAACTTATCCAACGATGGCACAAGCAATAGAAGTCATTAAAACTCGGGGTATTAAAGATTATTCTGTACTTCAGCTTAATCAACTACTCGATCAAACTGAAAAAATGATGATCGCAGAAGATGAAAAACTTAAAGTAAAAAGAGAAATCATTCGAGAAGCAGGTTTCGCTAATTTTGATTGGAAAGAAACGCTGGCTGATCTTACCTGTTTTCAAGATACTGCTATTACCATTCTGGAAGTAAAAGAACCAATGCTAGTGTATCGGAGGGGATACCCGGATGAGCCAACTTCTAAGTATGGGCTGGGAAGATGGTGGTCAAATCAATCACGCAGTATTGAAGACGCAAGAAACGAACTCGCTATTCTTGCCAATTGGGGAAATCCATTAACCGCTGAATACAAACTAAGAATTCCGACTGGTACGAGAATACTGGAAGGAAAAGCAGCACCTCAAGAATTTAGAAATCCGACTGGACAGGTGATAGAAACTCGTCCTGGCGGAGGGGTGCAGTACTTTATCGATACGGTCAATAATGAGTGGATAGAGCCAACACAACCGTGAAAATCTATCAAAAATTTGCTTTTATCAAAGTGTTAACCACCTGCAGGAGGCTTATTAGCAAATATCGTGATAAAGAAAAATACCCGCAGTACACTCTCTTTGATACTCGGTATAACAGAATGATGGATGAACTTTTTCAAATCAAAGAGGCTTATCTTTCCGGAAAACTGGCTACTGATTTTAAAGCGTTGGAAATCACCAACATGCTCGACAGAAACGATCCGGAAGAAATCATACAGGCGGTTCTCAAATTAAATCAATTCTATATCCAACAGCTTAGGGGTAAATTATTTTAATAGTCCCTTTGCTTAAGAAAACACAAGTCCAGCCATGACATTTCCTAACTGGCGGAGAAGGGGGGATTCGAACCCCCGGAACACATAATTGCGTTCATCTGCTTTCGAGGCAGACGCTTTCAACCGCTCAGCCACCTCTCCAAATTGGTATTATCATACCAAAAAAGCTTGTTGAAATAAAGCCTTAGCCTCTTTTGCTTTGAAAAAAAGACTGCATCTTTTCCCGAATCGGTTGTTCGAGAATACCCCCTTGAATATAAATTTCAGGGAAATCCTGCATCGAGATCTGCTTATACACAGTAAAGATACCGGTTACAGAATTAGGAAGTCCGTAATAAAGAGCCCGTATTCTCGCTAATCGAATCGCTCCCATACACATCATACAAGGCTCCATCGTAACAAACAAGTCTGCCTCATTCAGTCTCCAGTCATGCAGAAATTCCGATGCTTTCTTCAAAGCGATCAT
>JAQVYZ010000102.1 GCA_028708485.1 Caldisericia bacterium
CCAAGGGATTGTATGCGGTGGACCCATTGACCGGCTTGATTATCGCTTCCGCCTTGATGACGCCTGAAAAGTCCTTGCTTACTGTCCGTCCGCAGACAGTTTTAAAACGTTTCAAAGAAAAACGTTTTGCAGCCGGAGCCAATCGTGAGCAGATCGCGATGTGCTCTCAACTGGGGCTTTCTCTGGAAGACTTCTGCCAGGTGTGCCTGACTGCGATGCAATCGATTCATGAAACGCTGGGAATATAAGGATGTCTTTTTTTTCGAACCTCACCAACCCTGCTTATTGGATAAGCCTGATCTGGATCATTCCCGCTCTGCTGATTTCCCTCACAGTTCATGAATTTGCGCATGCGTATATCGCAGTCAAACAGGGCGATCCTACCCCCGAACGGTACGGAAGACTCTCACTGAATCCAATGGATCACCTGGATCCGATTGGCACCCTCATGTTATTATTATTCCGATTCGGATGGGCAAAACCGGTTCCGATCAATCCGATGAATTTCAGGCACACCAAGAGCGGGATCGTGTGGACATCTTTGGCTGGTCCGTTGTCGAATATCCTGCTGATGTTGATATCTATTGTAGTGTATATAGTATTATTCCGATTACATTGGATGAATGAAGGCTTAGAAACATTTTTCGGCACTATGATTTATATAAACCTGGCTTTGGCGGTCTTTAATCTGCTTCCGATTCCTCCCCTGGACGGATCAAGGTTACTCACGGTGTTGATTCCTCCGAAGTATAGTTATATCAATGCATTTTTGGAACGGTATGGATTTCTGATCCTGATCGGTTCCCTTCTGCTGTTTAATTGGCCTGCCATGATTATAGGACCTGTTATTAACCGGCTGTTCGGCTGGTTTAGTCTGCTTCTTTAACATGTTTTATTGGCTTATCTGGGGTTTAGCCCGGTTCTTCTTTTTTCTCCGCGCCAGGTTAGTGGTTACCGGGAAAGATAAAGTTCCTAAAACCGGCTCCGTTATTCTAGTTGCCAACCATATCTCCGGATTTGACCCGATTGCCGTTGGCCTGTCTGTCTCAAAAAGACGCCTTCGTTACATGGCAAAAGCTGAATTATTTCGATTTTTTCTTTTTGATTGGTTCTTACGGGGGATTGGGGTATATCCGGTAAAAAGAGAAGAGGTTTCCAAGGAATTCCTGAAAAAGACGCTATCGATTCTCCGCACAAACCAAGCGCTTTTGATTTTTGGGGAAGGGACCCGGAATCGCTCTTCTGAGCCATTACTACCTTTGAAAATGGGTTTTGCCTATCTTTCTGAAATGGCACCTTCTCCGGTGATACCCGTATTCATCTCCGGCTCGAAATCTATCACTTCCAAGCGATTCAGACCCACAGTACGCATTCAATATGGCGACCTGATTCCGACAGGGTCAAAACAGGCAGTATATCATGCTGTTGAGACAGCCCTGCTCCAGTTTGCTTACCCGAAGGAATGAACCAAAATAAATAAATCAGGTATACTATTTCATTGATGGAAAAAAAAGCATTGTTATTTGAAAGAGATATTAAGTTATTTATCGACCTGTTTCCGGATTTTATCCGGGAGAAGTTGGTTGAATACGGTCATGAAGATGATCTGCTCGAAGTTGTCCTGGACTTAGGCAGAAAAGTAGAAGCCAGGTACACCAATGAGACGATCGAGATCTCCGATATGGTTGTCCAATCGGAACATATTCTCGCAATCACCCAACAGCTTCCGTTGTTTGACCGGGATAACCGTGCCGGTATTGAGGGAACCTTACACCGTATCTCAGCGATACGTAACCGCAGAGGGGAGATTATCGGACTCACCTGCCGTGTTGGCAGGGCAGTGATGGGCATGATAGATCTGGTGAAGGACCTGTTCGAAAGCGGAAAAAATATTCTTCTACTGGGAAAACCGGGGATTGGCAAAACAACTCTTCTGCGAGAATCTGCCAGGGTGTTGAGCACAGAATTCAAAAAACGAGTCGTCGTCGTGGACACTTCCAATGAAATCGCCGGCGAGGGAAACCTGCCTCATCCTGCGGTGGGATTGTCCAGACGAATGCAGGTTCCATTTGAAAAAGCCCAGTACCAGATTATGATCGAAGCCGTCGAGAATCATATGCCAGAAGTCATTATTATTGACGAAATCGGCACCCAGGAAGAAGCTGCAGCCAGCAGAACTATTGCCGAGAGAGGCGTCCAGCTGATTGGCACTGCACATGGCAACACGCTTGAGAATGTGCTGTTTAATCCAACCATCTCTGATTTGTTAGGCGGGATTACCTCGGTCATCCTAAGCGATGAGGAATCCATTCGCCGTGGTACCCAGAAAACCGTTCTGGAGAGAACCGCTGCTCCCACATTTGATATCCTGATCGAAATCCACACCCGCGATGAATACGCCGTGTACAAAGACGTTGCCAAAACAGTGGACCGGTATCTGCGCAGTCATCCCGTCTATCCTGAAATACGTCGGAAAGGGGAGAATGGACAACCTTCCATTCTAGATTCCAAAGAAATGGCTACTTCCCAGGAGGGAACCATGATTCCGAAACCATTGCAATCTGAAGAAGGGGAAGCTAATGCTTGGTCTTCCATTCAGAGCAAGATAACAATTAGATTATACCCGTTTGGTGTTAGCAGCACTTATTTAAGCAGATCCCTGCATGAGAGCAAAAACACGATCGAGATTGTGAAGAACCTGCAGGATGCGACCATTGTACTGACGACAGAGAGTTACCGAAAACGAAACTCTTCTGCGCTCCATGTTGCTGAAAGTATGAATATACCAATCTATTCGATCCCTGAAAACACTTTGGCAGAGGTAAGGAAGTTTATCAGCCAGCTGGATAAGCAGCCTGCGAAAAACCATGATCATCAGATTCAAAACCTGGAGAAGTTAATAGAACAGGTATTCTTTACGAAATCACCTGTCAACTTACCTCCTGCAGATATCAAGATACGAAAGCTGGAGCATCAGTTAGCCTTACGCTATGGATTAAAATCCGAGAGTTTCGGCGAAGAACCGAGACGCTTTGTTGTGGTGTATCCACCGAATTTTATGGAGGAAAAAAATGCCTAAACTAACCAAACTTTCCCTTCTCTGGACTTGCCTTCTCACCCTTCTGATCGTTCCGACGGGTTGTAAAACCGGCTGTTCCCGGATAGTCAACACAGGAAGCGCGATACTGGTCGGAATTGTAACAGACGTAGATTTGCAGGTACCGGTAGGAAAGGTCTCTATCCAAATAGAGAATAGTTCAACCAACCGAATCTATAAATCGACTACCGATAACCAGGGACGGTATAAAATTACTTTCGAACCGGGATATTACACTCTGAAAGCCAAGAAAAACGGTTATACCTCCTATGAAAAATCCATCATTATCAGCAAAGGTTCTCAACAGGAAGATTTTTATATCTCAAAACTCAAGGAAAAACCTTGCACGATGGAGGGTACTGTCATAGATGAAGCCACCGGAAAACCGATCGGAAATGTTACGATCCAGGTCGGCATGAACATTATCCGAACGGATGCAAAAGGATATTACAAATTAGAATCCCTCCTGGAGGGAGAGTATGGTATCTGGGTGACCGTTCCGGGATACGATGCCTTAAACAAGACAATCACGCTCACCCGCGGGATCAATGTCGCTAAATTCTCCCTGAAAAAAATGACAGGCGAATCTCCTGCGAAGGAACCGGAAAAGAAACGTAATCAAGAATTTGCCGTAGACCCTACTTTCCTTGACGATTATATCTGCGACAGCGTTAGAACAGTTCAGCCAAATAAAGGTACCCGTACCTATCACATTATCTCCCAGGATAGATATAATAAGCATGTGAAATTCGATGAAGGTCAAAACTATGGCGAGATGATACAGAACAATGAAGGAGTTTTTGTTAATTTAGGCAATGGCTGGGAGGAGATAAACGAATTGGATATCCCCTCTGAAGCAGACGATGTAATCAAATTTGATATGGTGACTATCCTGAGCGGATTTAATTTTCAAGACGATGATCTGACGATCACTTACAAGGGAACAGAGATGATGAATGGGTACCAAACCAAGAAATATACCATGGTATCCAAACCAAGCGCCCCTACCCAGAAAAAATGCAATTTGGAGATCTGGATGATTGATAAACACGAACGGTTAGACATCAACCACGCCATCACGCGTGTTCGTGGAAGAACTATGCCGGAAGCTCCCGATTTTCAAATATGGGCTGATGTGGATATTAATTTCAAGAAAGTCGGTATGGGTAATAAGATTATGGTTCCGACAATCCCAAAATAATGTATGATAATGTATAATTGCGTCATTAAATTGGATATTCCAGAGTGGAAGCCAGTACATCATAGATTTTAATGACGCCTGCGATTTTCTTCTGATCGTTGACTACCGGTAGCGCTAACAGGTGATATCGGCTCATCAGATTAGCTACATCCACCTTTGGGGTTTGTACGGATAAGGCGATCAAGTTTTTCTTCATTAGCGTTTCCAGAGGTGTATCCGGGTCTGACATGATGACGGATCGTATAGATACCACTCCGATGAATTCTTGCTTATCGTTCTCAATATAGATGTAGAATACGCTTTCGGGAGGAAGCGGATGAATTCGCAGATAGCTTAAACACTCAGAACAGGAGCTCTTTGAAGAGAAAATAAAAAAATCTGTATCCATCCAAGCCCCTGCAGTTCCAGGATCATAACCAAGCTGCATCCTGATTTTGTCCTGTCGAGGATTCGGAATCAGCTGAACCAGTTTTTCAGGATCTTTATACTCTCTTAATATCGCGGAAGCATGATTGCTTGGAAGTAAACTCAATAAAACCGAAATCTTCTCTGAGGAAAGCTTCTCCAGAATCGGATACTGATAATGAGCTTCCAGCTCTTTCATTGTGTTG
>JAQVYZ010000103.1 GCA_028708485.1 Caldisericia bacterium
TTTATAGTTTCATTTAAAGTGTCATTTATGGTGCCATAGATCAATTTAAATGCAAATTAGGAATATAGAAACCTTCATCCAAGGGAAGCACAGAGTCTTTCAGAGCTTAGAAATAAAGTGTCAAGTCTTTAAAATTGTCTTTTTTGAATACTTCCAGAGGGATATGTGGTCTTTTATTCAGCACTTGATCTTGAAAAAAATATTTCAATTTCCCTAACGGGGAGGATTTATCTGAAATGGTTCCAAAACGGCTCTCGAAGACAAAGTAAAGCTCCATTTGACGGATCACCAGAAATACGGGCATCATCTCCAGCCAATCATCCGGCAAAGGAAACGCCTTCGTATATCCTGCAAGAAAAAGCCGTAAGAAACAAACAGCGTCTTCAGCTCTTGCAGTCTGATCGGTTGACAAAGATGATCCTTTTCGGTCAGCTCCCCAAAACCAATAATACAAAGTCATCGCGATATCATAGACATACCAACCATATTGCATGTCATCAAAATCAAAAATAGTTATCTTACCATCATCAACAAAGAAATTTCCCATATGCAGATCATAGTGAATTAATCCATAGTAATGTTTATTTGTCGGAAAAGCCTGGCAGGTTTTCATGATGGATTCGTAATAGGGAGCTATGGAAGGATCGACCTTATCGGAAACCAAATTCCATAAGGAGGAAAAACTGGTTAGCAGGTTGGTTCGGGTGAAGGTGACAGGGGGAGAAAAATCGGATGATAACCGGTGCATTTTCCCCATGATTTCACCCCAGGACACGATAAATGAATCTGTTGCATCTTTGTGGGTGGGAGTATGCCCGGTGGCTTTTTGAAAGAGCATCAGGTAACAAGGAGGATCTTGTGAAATAACCAAATACTCTTTTGCATGAGTCTGAATCGGGATCGCGACTGGTATCCCATTCTTAGCGAGATATTCTATCCAGACAGCTTCTGATACAAGGTTTTCAGGCTGCCTATGCGCGGTATCGGTGATTCGTAAGATAAAAGGAATGCCTTGTCTCTGAACTTCCCAGATCTCACTCTCAAAACTACCGAGTTTGGTAAACGGAGTGGTATCCAACCCAAACGCTTCTTGAGCCAACTCCCAAATCTTTCTGTCTTTTTCTTCCATGCTATCTTTATACTATTTTTTTTCGATTGGAATAGTCTGCAGAAGTGATGGTTTTAAATTTTTAGTAACGATAGTTGACTTTTAGATTTATACCATATACTCTTATGCATAATGCTTAAATGTAAAACAAGATAGAGCATAAGGAGTGGTATATGAGTGAGATATCAAAAGATTTAGTCGCAGCGTCTTCAAGAATGATGATTCTTTCTATCTTAGTTGGAGGCGATAATTACGGATATCAGATTTTGCAAACGGTCAAACAACTATCGGATGGAGGATGGATTTGGTCAGACGGTATGCTTTATCCGGTTTTGCATAAACTGGAGAAAGAAAAACTCATTACAAGCCGATGGGAAGAAATGCAAAATGGCAGAAAGCGGAAATACTACCAGATCACTGATAAAGGAATGAAATCATTGAGGAAGACTGTGAAAGAATGGAAGTTTGTGGATTCCACTCTGAATAAAGCATGGGGGAGGTTTATATGCCCGTTATCAGTAATCTGATTAAACAATGGCGTTGCTGGATCAACCGATCCAGATCTTTTGAGGAGAAGGAGCTGGATGAGCTGGAAAGTCACTTATTAGAGGATATTGACCATTTGGTTGAAAAAGAGGGTATATCGGAAGAAGAAGCTTTCAATAAGGCTGTGATCGATATGGGTATCAGAGAAAACCTTGATCAGGAATTTAACAAGGTACGAGGATTTCCAGTCAAGAAGGTAAAACGTTGGTTTGCTATCCACTCCTGGATTATCGGAGCAGTGATTGTGGGATTACTCGTATCAAGCATCGACTTTTCTCCAAAAGAGAAACCGCTACCGTTTCTCGAGGAAGAATCGATAGGGTACATTTATTGGCCAAATGATTTTTACGCTTTTCCGAAAAGCATTCCTAACGAAAACAAAGCCTATTTTTATGATTCATATCACAGTAATCTCTTCTATTTTAAAAATTTCTCAGATTCAGAGGAAACAAACATATCTATGAATGGGTCATACTTTAATGATTTTCCTCAGTTTGTGAATCCCTTTACTTTTGATATAGACAACCAAGGGAAGTTTTATTTTCTTTGCAGCAAACCGGATACACCTAAACAAAATGTCGTTTTTGTGTATTCTGATTCCCAAATTGAAAGCAGTATCATGCTGCCTCATATTGAAAATCCACCAGGGGAATACGACAATATCAATGTTATTAACAACACTCTATTTCTAACCAGAAACTATTATTCTTTTATCTATACCGATGCAGCTGAACCAAATATTACGATTGCAACAAATTCTGGAGAAAATCAAATCAATACGACAACAGGAATCAAATTGATTCGAAATGAAATTGTCTATATCGATTTAGACGATCCCGTCAAAAAGGTATCTGTTTTTCCGATAGACAAAGAAATCCTGGCAATGGATCAATCCGGTAATAAGCTTGCCATATTAACTTGTGGTGGCAATATTACTATCTATTCGTTTGAAAGTAATCAACTGAGCGAAACAAAAAAAATGAAAATAGATAATTTCTCTGAATTTGAGGAAACATTGCCCAGTCTGTTGTCCATGATGTATTGTGAAAACAACGATCAAATCGTTTTAAAATTGTTCCGGTATCAGCATTTATGTTATTACCTGCAACCGATCGATCATCAGAAATTGAAAGTCATCTCTTTACAAAAAACTGACAATTTAAATTCAAAATTTTTTGATTGTATTGTAAATGTCGATAAAGAAGTCCTTGGTGTCTTAAAAATCAATTATAATGGCAGGGAAAGGATTGTTTTTTGTAAAAAAGGAAAAGCCCCAAACTGGGCAAATAGTGATTGGGATGGAGCTTATATGTATTTATTCAAATAAACCAATAAAAAATATTAACAAGACACAGTTAAGACCTTAAAGATAAGCGATTCAGTCCCAATCTCAATGCGAGTAGAGTTGTTATGATTAAAATGATTTAAGAAAAAGAGGAAGTAATTCAAATTTCATAAAACATATAGATTTCTTGTTTAAAAAATTGACACAAAATTTGCAATGTCTACAATCTTTGCCTTGTGAACAAAATAAAATGGTTGGCTGTTTAAATGTTATATGTTTCTTTAATCGTTGGGATTGGTGTCATCTTTTCATCATTATTCATTGCTCAGAAAATAGTTATCAGGAAAGCTTCAAACACCCGATTAACTGAGATTGCGGGATATATCAGACAAGGAGCCAACGCCTATTTGTTTCGACAGTTTAAAACCATCTTATTCGTAACCCCCTTCTTATTCGTGTTGTTAGTTCTGTCATTAGGCTGGGAGGCTGGTATTACCTCAGTTATAGGTGTTTTTACTTCTCTTCTGTCAGCTTTGTTTGGAATGTCCATTTGTGTTAGAGCCAATTTGCATACCGCAGATCTTGCTTATACCGATATTAAGAAATCTTTCTCTATGGCTTTTTTTGGTGGTTCTGTAATGGGCTTGTTGATTACTGGATTTAGTTTGGCAGTTCTGTCCATACTCTATTCTGTTTATAAAAACCCTGAATCCCTGATCGGTTTTGGTTTTGGAGCCAGTTTAGCTGCACTCTTCGGGCAAATTGGCGGGGGAATCTTTACAAAATCAGCAGACGTTGGCGCTGATATCGTTGGTAAAGTGGAAGCCAAAATTCCGGAAGATGACCCCAGGAATCCTGCAGTCATCGCCGATCTGGTTGGTGATAATGTGGGAGATTGCGCCGGGAGAGGAGCCGATCTATTCCAAACTTTCAGTGATGATATCATTACTGGTACTATTGTCGCCATCCTTATGGTTCCCACATTCGGTCATAATGTGATATTCTTCCCTCTTTTGCTGCAATGTATTGGTGTGATATCCTCTTTTATTGCGATTGCAAGTACACGGTTTTTCAGAAAAACGATGGCCCCGGTACAGATTTTTAATATCGGAATCTTTATCAGTTCATTTTTCTCTTTTATGGGTTCTTTTTTATTGTGTTGGTGGTTATTGCATTCTTATAGCATTTGGATTGCTACCGTACTGGGTTTGGCAACTACCTTAGTCGCTACCATTTCTACCAAGTATTATGCGGGTATGGATGGTCCTCCTGTTAAAAGAATTGCGCTTGCTTCAAAAAGAGGTCCGGCTATCAATATCATTACCGGTTTGGCTTATGGTTTAAGAAGCCCGATCATCTCGATTGTTATGATTCTATCTGCTATTCTCCTGGCATATCGATTATCAGGCGGATTGCTCCTGGCTATCGTGGCAGTCAATATCGGCACTGACTTATTGATATCCTACATTATGGCTTCTGATGCGTTTGGACCAATTGTCGATAATGCAGCCGGGATTGCAGAGATGTCAAAAGCGCCGGAGCATGTGATCGAATCTTTATCAAAGCTTGATTCTGTTGGGAATACCATGAAAGCCATCACTAAATCATACGCTATGTCATCTGGCACGATTACATCCTTTGTCTTATTTGCTACTTATTTTTCATTTATGAAAATCAGCACTTTATCAGTGGATACGCCTGTTGACCTTGTTTTCCTGTTCCTCGGTATATCCTTGCCTTATTTAATCGCTTCTATCACAATTGGGTCGGTTGCGAAAACTGCAGAATTGATGGTGGATGAAGTTAGACGCCAGTTTAAAGTTATTGTTGGATTAATAGAAGGCAATGCAAAACCGGACTATGCCAAGTGTGTTGATATCGCTACCAAAAATGCTCTGAAAGAGATGATATTACCAAGCCTGATTAGTATCCTTGTACCTGCTGCTGTTGGGGTAATATTTGGGGCTC
>JAQVYZ010000104.1 GCA_028708485.1 Caldisericia bacterium
CTTTAGAGCAGTCATCCTGTTCCAGTTTTGACATAAACTCCTGGATATGCTCTAGTGACTCCTGGCTGATGATATGTTCGATCAGACAAGCGTCCTTTTCTGCATTCACCTCGGATACTCCCAATCCGTTCGCTAAAAAGGATTTCAGGACATGGTGTTTATCGGCAATCATTTTCGCTTGTTCCAATCCTTTTTGGGTAAGCTCAATCTTACTGTACGGCAAGTGCTTGATGAATTCTAATTTGACTAATTCTTTGATTGCTTGGTTCACAGAAGGTTGGCTTACGCCCATTTCCAGAGCGATGTCTTTTACCCGTATCTCAGCCAGACTTAAACGCAAACCGTAAATCTTTTCGAGATAATCTTCCAAACTTTTGGTCATTGTTTCCTCGTTTAGTTTCAACTAATTTTATTTCTACCTTAGTATATGATTTTCTTGAAAAAAGATTTCATTTTTTTAGTTTAGTATAAAAGTTGATTTTTCTTGATTTCTCTGGTCAAGCGCAGGCATCGACAGCTTGACACCTTTTGAAGTCAATCTACAATGGTTTCATGAAATATACAAGATTGATTGGAACAAAAGATATTTTACCGGGGGAGACCTTTCCGTGGATTGCATTACAAAATATTTTACGTGATACATCTGCCAGGTTCGGATACCGTGAAATCATCACCCCTTTGATTGAAACCACTAATTTGTTTATCCATTCAGTTGGAGACGTGACTGATATCGTGTCAAAAGAAATGTACAGCTTCAAGGATAAGGGTGAGCGCGATATCACATTGAAACCGGAAGGTACTTCTTCGGTGGTGCGGGCTTATCTGGAAAACCATCTGACTGACCTTAGCAAGCCGGTGAAATTATACTATATTGATCGTTTTTTCCGGTATGAAAAACCTCAAAAGGGTCGATACCGGGAATTTTATCAATACGGGGCTGAGTGTTTTGGAAGCGATTCTCCCGCAGTTGACGCAGAGGTGATCCAATTAGCGTTTCATCTCCTCATGTCGATGGGCATGAAAGACCTGATTCTGCAATTGAATTCTATTGGCTGTCCCTCCTGCCGCCCCCAGTACCGTGAACAATTGGTTGCTTTTTTAACGCTTCATGAGAAGGATTTATGTAGCGAATGTAAACTGAGAGCGGTGAAGAATCCATTGCGTGTGCTGGATTGTAAAAAAGAATGCTGTCAGGCTGTATTGGCTGGTGTCCCCATTACAACGAACCATTTATGCCCTGACTGTTCTCAGCATTTCAATACTTTACAAGATCTGTTGACTGTTTTAGGTCTGCCATTTCAATGTAATTCCAGATTAGTTCGGGGTTTTGACTATTATAATCGGACGGTTTTTGAAATTTCAAGCACCTCTCTTGGCTCTCAAAGCGCTTTGCTAGGGGGAGGCCGGTATGATTATCTCGTCGAGATGCTCGGAGGTCCTCCTACTCCGGCTGTAGGTTTTGCGATGGGATTAGAGAGAGCAATGATGATTATTCAGGAAGCGAATTCGATGGATTTTTTCGAACCATCCACTCATTTATGGATCGCTAATTTCGGGGGCATTACCCTGACCGAATCACTCTCTATTGCGAATCAAATTCGTCAAGCCGGTATCAGGGTTGAAGTAGATCTTGAGGGAAAAGGGATTAAAAAATCCCTGGAAGCTGCTTTAAAGAGAGGGATCCCCTACCTTCTCATCATCGGAGAAGATGAATTGAAAAACCGGCTCTTTACCTTGAAAGATCTTCAGAAAAAGGACCAACAATCTCTGACACTACAGGAAATTATTGATACAATCCGGAATAGTCAGACGAACCCTCTTTGACCGATAGCGTTTACATAGAAGCCATATACCAGGAGGAAGATAATGTACAGAACGTGGTATTGTACCGAAGTACAAATAGAACAAGTCAACCAATCTGTTGTACTCTCAGGCTGGATTGAGAGAATTCGTGAGATCGGAGGACTGGCATTCATTCTGCTTCGCGATCATACCGGCGTCATCCAGATTGTCGTTCAACAAAATAATCCTTGTATGTCTCAGATTAAAAATTTGCATCATGAGGATGTGATTAAAATAACCGGAACGGTTCGGGCAAGAGAACCCGAATTAGTGAACCCCGCCTTAAAAACCGGAACATTGGAAGTGGTATTGCAGGAATTGGAAGTATTAAATACCTGTGCTCCACTTCCTTTTCAACCGTTTCAATCTCAGAGCGTGGATGAAAACTTACGGTTAAAATACCGGTACCTGGACACAAGAAATTCTCAGATGATCGAACGTTTTAAAACGAAACATCAAATAATGCAGACAACCCGAAACTTTTTTTCTGACCATCAGTTTATGGAAATTGAAACCCCGTATTTAGGGAGAAGCACTCCGGAAGGAGCGAGAGATTTCATTGTCCCTTCCAGAATATTGCCCGGAAAATTCTATGCATTAACCCAATCTCCTCAATTATTCAAGCAATTGTTAATGATCGGAGGAATCAACCGGTATTTTCAGATTTGCCGGTGCTTTAGAGATGAGGATTTTCGTTTGGACAGGCAACCGGAGTTTTCTCAGATCGATTTTGAACTTTCATTTACTACCGAACAGGAGATACGCTCCCTGATCGAAGGATTAATGAAAGAGATCTTTGCCAAATTAAGCTTACCTGAACTTTCTACTCCTTTCTTTGCTATGACACACCAGGAGGCGATTTCTCGATATGGCACCGATAAGCCTGATTTGAGATTTGATTTGTCTTTTGTTTCGCTAAATGAGTTTTTCCGGGATTCCCCACAGGAATTTGTTCAACAAAACATGGTTGATGGAAAAGTGTGGGTTGGATTTCGTTTGCCAGGAGACCTGGCCCTGCTTTCCCGAAAAGATATCGATAAGATAATGGCTGATTTCCCGTCTGGTGGCGATAAATTATATATATTGAAATGCAGGGAAGACGGATTAAATGCAAATTTTCTGGGTGATCAGGAGAAAGCGACCTTACAGGAAAAATTGGCATTGTTTCCAAATGATTGGTTGGTGCTTTGTATCGGTCAGCAGAGATCAGTGTTAAAATTGCTGGGTTCTTTGCGTTCTCATTTTGGAAAAACGTACATCCTTCCTCATGCTAAACCCTCTTTTCAATTTGCCTGGATTGTCAATTTTCCTCTTTTTACCTGGAACGAAGAACTCTCAAAACTCGATTCGGAACATCATCCGTTTACCCTGCCACGGATTTCCAATGAGGAGGAATTGAATCAGTTGGATCCGTTAACTATCGGTAGCCATGCATTTGATCTGGTATTGAACGGTTTCGAGCTTGGTTCCGGCGGTTTAAGAATTTATAAACCATCCATGCAGAGAGAAGTATTTCGAAAAGTCGGTTTATCGGATGCAAAGATTGAACAGGATTTTGGATTTTTACTGGAAGCATTAAGTCTGGGAGCGCCACCCGAGGGAGGTTTTGCTATCGGCTTGGACCGCTTGGTGATGTTGATCTCAGACAGCTCTTCTCTCCGTGAGGTGATTGCATTCCCAAAAAACACCAAAGGCGTCTCTCCTTTAACCGGTGAGCCGTCAGCTCTTTCTTCCAAACAACTGGATGATTTATCTCTTCATGTAATCAGCGAAACTGAGATTGAATAAGGGGGAGTATTTTCACCCTTTAATTGACATATAGTCTATATTAGCTATATATATTTACTAGTTTGTTTTGTGTTGATTTTGGTTTTTTGAAAGAGGGGGTTGTGTAGTATGCCTTTACTCGAAGTGAAAAATTTGCATACTTATTTTTACACTATGGATGGATTGACAAAATCTGTCGAAGGTGTCAATTTTTCTATTGAAAAAGGGGAGACATTAGGATTGGTCGGAGAGTCCGGATGCGGAAAATCTGTTACTTCCCTTTCTATCATGCAATTAGTCGCAAGACCACCGGGAAAAATCGAACAAGGGCAGATTATCTTTAAAGGGGAAGATTTGCTCAAGAAAAACTCCGAAGAGATGAGGAAGATTCGCGGAGAACAGATCTCCATGATTTTTCAGGAACCAATGACCTCTCTCAATCCTGTGTTTACAGTTGGAAACCAAGTGGCTGAAGTTCTCATCAACCATTATAATATCTCAAAAGTAGAAGCAAAGCAGAAAGTCATTGATGTTTTCTCTCTGGTTGGCATCCCTGATCCAGAGAGACGTTTTAGTAATTATCCTCATCAAATGTCAGGCGGAATGCGCCAACGTGTCATGATCGCTATGGCTTTAGCTTGTGACCCTGATTTATTAATCGCGGATGAACCGACCACTGCCTTGGATGTAACCATCCAGGCGCAAATTCTTGAATTAATGCGTGATATCAAGAAAAGAACCAATATGTCAATTATTTTGATCACTCATAATTTAGCGGTTGTCGCTGAGATGGCAGATAAAGTCGCGGTAATGTATTACGGTCGCATTGTTGAATATACCACGATAAAAGAGATTTTCTCTCATCCCATGCACCCATATACTTACGGATTGCTTCACTCGATTCCTCGTGTTGACCAACCGCGAACCAAAGAACCTTTACCAGCCATTCGTGGTGTGGTGCCGAACCCTTATATTGCTCCAACAGGATGCAAGTTTCATCCAAGGTGCAATTTTGCAAAAGATAAATGTAAATCCATAGAACCTGATTATGTTGAAATTTCACCTACCCATGCCGTTCGATGTTGGTATCCACTTGAAAAACAAGAACAATCTTATGCCAGCAGAGGAGCTTAGTCATGCAAGAAAAAACCATTACTAAAGACGTGATTATCAAGGTAGATAACTTAGTAAAGTATTTTCCGATTTACGGAGGTTTGTTTGGCAAGAAAATTGCTGAAGTAAAAGCTGTGGACGACAT
>JAQVYZ010000105.1 GCA_028708485.1 Caldisericia bacterium
CATCCGAAGTGATACTGCTGAGGCGATATATAGTAGTAGAGACACGTGCGATGCTCTTGATTCGCTCTTCTCGTTCTTTGGTTAACATTTGGTCGTAAACAGTCACCATCGTGTCGTTGTCTTTCGATTGAGTCGTCTCATCGACAGGTTTAGTTTTCGTATCCTTCTTTGCTTCTGTTTTTGCGGGTAGTTCTAGATAAAACGATATCTCTTCGGTAGCCGGATCGTATTGTATATCTTTAGCATTCAGATACTCTGCGATGAAACGGAGAGGCACCATCGTGTTGCCCTCTATCTCCAAAACAGGAGCTTGTAATGTGACTGTATTCCCATCAATGATCACCTGCTTGGAATTTACTTTCAGTTTGAATTGTTGTTTTTTTTGAGTAACAGAATTGGATGAAGTATTAGTTTTCGTTGAAGTTCCGTTTGGGTTGAAATAAATAAAATACACCAAAAGCCCCACTAAAAAAACTAATAAAATCCAAGTTAACGGACGTTTCATATTGCCCCCTGCTTAATTTTTGAGCTATTAAGAAAACTCATTTCATTTTTTACCCAGATAATGATGTATCCAAATAGTTAGAAAAAGCAATATGTTATACTGTTTATTTATGAAAGGAAACATGAAATGAAACATATATATCGAAATGAAAATGGCACTGAAGTCCCGACCGTAACGACTGTTCTTTCTCAAATTCACAAACCTCATTTGATTACCTGGGCCGCTAAGTTGGCATCGAGAGGAATGGATTGGGAGCTTATTCGTAACGAAGCGGCAGAGACAGGTTCTCTCGTACATTCTATGATTGAGAGTTTTATCAAGCAGGAATCGGTGGATTATTCCAATCACCCTTTTTATTCAAAAGCTCAAAAAGCTTATCAGGCTTTTATTAACTGGACGCATAAGCGTAAGGTGGAATTTATAGGATCCGAGATCTCCCTGGTTGAAACCGGCAAACAGTTTGGCGGAACGATCGATATCATCGCAAACGTGGATGGTATTCTCTCTGTGATTGATATTAAGACTTCAAGTTCCTTGTGTGAAGAATATGACTACCAGATTGCAGCCTATCGGTATTTGCTTGAATACGCACAACTCAATGACAAAGGATTTGCGCGAGCATTCTCACCTTATCAATCCAATCAAGCGCTATTGCTCCGAGTGGACAAATACAAAGGCATCTTTGAGGAAAAAATCATCAGTGATTTTCAAACACCACAAGAAATATTTTTTTTGTTATTAGATTTATGGCATCGAAGGTTTGGAGTTAAAATAATATAGAAGGTGGTGAGAAGATGGATCCTGACCTTTTTTTGAATGAAGTGGATGGAAAAGAATGTGGACAGATTATTCTTTACGCTCTCAGTACCTGTGGTTGGTGCCAAAAAGTCAGGAATTTGCTCGAACAAAAAGGAGCGAGATACCGGTATTTATATATTGACCAGCTACCGGATTTAGCAAATCTTGCCATTTCACAGGAGATCGAAAAATGGAATCCGGATTTATCTTTTCCAACACTTGTTTTAAACGACTCATCTTGTATTATTGGTTATAATGAAAAAGCTATTTTGGATTGGTTTGATTCAAATATGGATAAGAAAGAACAATTTTAGCGATGAAAGGAATGAACATGATCCATAAAAAAATGTCTTTCAATTTACGAAACATTTCAGTAGTATTACTCATCATTTTTTTTCTTGAATTGGCCGGTTGTCAAACATTAACAAAACAACCTGCAGAAACCACCCCAACTCCTGTTCACACCGTTTTCAAACTTAAAGTTGGCTCCAATGAAATCTTAGTTGACGACAAACCAGTTACTCTGGATGCAATTATCAGAGAAATTGGCGGTAGTACGTATGTTCCTTTACGTTTCCTCGCAGAATACCTGGGTGCTGAGAATTTACAATACGACAGCGCCACTGAAGAGATTACTTTCTTACTCACTACTTATAAAAAATCTGAAGCAACCACCACTCCCAAAAAATAAAAACCGGGATAGCCGTTTTTATGAATTGCTAATCCAACGGAATGCTAAAAGTAAAGACGGCTCCACCGTTTTCTCTTGACTCTGCATAGATAGTTCCCTGGTGTGCGCTAATGATTTTTTTTGCAATATATAATCCCAAGCCTAGGCTTTGTTCTTTACGGTTACTTTGCTTTTTCGATTGGACAAATCGATCAAAAATTCTCACAGCTTCTTCTTGTGTGATGCCTTCGCCTCTATCCGAGACAGAGACATGCAAAAATCTATGCTGGATGGAGACAGAGACCTCTATTTCAGTATTAGCGGGTGAATGTTGCATAGCATTGTCCAGTAATATCACCAGTAATTCATGAATCTTATCAGGATCTAATGAAACCTTGTTATCCATCTCAGAATCTATGCAAAGAGTGTATTGATGCTGGGTATCTTTTATCCGCATCTCCCGCAGTACCGAATGCAAAAAATCTGGGAGGAAAAGATCTTTTTTCTCTATCAAAAATTTATTCTGCTCAATTCTGGAAACTGTTAACAATTCTACAATCTGCTTCATCATACGGTTTGCATTTTGAGTCATAGTATCTAATATTTCATTAATCTCTTTTTCACTGAGTTTCTGTAAAGATCTTTGAAGAGTCTCGGAGAATCCTTTGATTACAGTAATAGGATGGCGTAATTCGTGGGAAGCCATGGCGATGAAATTTTTTAAATTTTGTTCATACCATTTCCTGACCAATTCGTTTGAGATCGCTTTATTAATCATTTGGAGAAATTCTTTATTTTTATTAATAATGGATTGATGGTCTGCAGCATTTATGCATAGTATACCAAATACCTGTTCCTGTAATCGGATTGGATAGACCCAAATCATAGTCGAATCCTGGTAATTCATCCATTCACCCTCAATCGGAACGGATGCAGGAGAAATTCGTTTTGCCCATTTTGCCCATTCAAAGGTAGAATCGGAATACACCTCTGGGACAATGGATAATGTCGAAGCGCCTTCTTCCTGAATCAATAGCATCATCTCACTCTTCTGGCAAAAATCATACAAAAGATTCACCAATAACTGAATATTTTTTGAAAAGTTTGTCTGTAGTTGAAGAATAGCTTGGTTTGTTTTTTCCAGTTTTGAACGCCATCTTCTAAATTCAGTTACATTGCGAACGATAAGCAGATAATAAACCTGATTTTTCTGTTCGGTCAGCAACACGGTGATTTCGGAGTTGTAAATATGTCCTTTTTTCGAGATCATCCGAGATTCAAAAAAAGAACTCTGCTGGGCATCGGGTCGGAAATGGAAAGGTGAGACGAAAATATCGCCATACCGTAATGTGTACACTTCATCCATTGAATATCCGAGCCAATTTAATGCAGAATGGTTAATGCTGACGAGTTGACCTGCAGATCCATCAGCCTGCCGTTGAAAAAGGAATAAACCATCTGAAGCGTTAAAAAATACATCCCGAAATCGTTTTTGTTCCTGCTCCAAATCAAGCTGTACCGTTTTCTGCTGTAAATACATCGCCAGTATCTGAGAAAATTCAATAAGGTACGGTTTATCCAAAGAAGAAATGTTTTTCTCGCTTTTAACCAATATCCCTCCATATGCCTTCATTCCCCATTTAATCGGAATGTCTGTTTTATTTACATATTGGTTGTTTATATCGCCCGCTGTAAAAGAATATTTTTCAATATTCAGCTGTAATGAAAGATGAGTCGGGTCAGAAATACCTTCGAACAACGTATCAACAGCTTTCTGAATAAGTTCAGGCTGGAGTTTCTCTTGGTTAAAACTTAAATTTGCAATTTTCTGTATACAAGTCAATTGATTGGATTTTACCTGGAGACTTTTTATTTGAAAAGCTATTCTTCGTCTATCACTAATGATGAAAATTAATAAAAGACTAAGCAGGATGAGCAAGAACAAAAAACTGAAACCAATCCAAGTGGGTAGTTGAAAGGTATGTTTTATAGAAGTCCAGTAACCTAATCGCTGGTAAAAAAAGGATCGAGGATTTAATTTCCACACCTCCAGCTGCTCATCGATTTTGTTTAAGAGTTCTGCGTTCTTGTTCTTGTTCGCGATAAAATACATTTCCATAGGAGAAAAAATGATGCCGGTTTGTTTAATGGAGAGGTCTTTTTCCTGTGATAATCCATATAAGCGGTTCACTACAGCCAGATCAATCTTTTTTTTATCTAATTCTTTTAGCATCTTGTTGCAATCAACAAAATACTTAAATTGACAAGATATGGAAAACTTTTCCAGCATTTTTGCAAATTCTTCTTGATACACATCATCCTGCAGAACACCCACTACTTTATCCTGAATATCCTGGACAGAGTAAATTTCTTGAATTTTTTGAGTGTACAATACACCCCAGTTAGTAAAGACAGGATTGCCAGAATATTGGTATTTCATGCGAAGATCTTTAGTTCCAGGGACCGCTATAATCAAATCTATCTCATTCTTATCCAGTTTTTTTAATAAATTTGAAAAAGTATCTTTTTGATAAAATATATCCCATTGCTTTCTTCGAGCCACATTCTCCAGGAGATCGACAAAAAAACCTTGCACTGATCCTGCTTTTTCAAAGAAAACTAAAGGATAATTCTCATACACTCCAACTTTTATGGATTGCTTTGCATATAACAAAGGATAAAAAGATAGCTGAAAAACCAAAAAAAATAATAAAAGCAAGCATAATCTTTTGTTATTCATGATTCAACAGTATAGTTTAACGTATCTATTGAAAAAAAGTCAATACTTGTTGGTATATTTTATAACAATGAAAGTATTTTTTCACGTAATTGATTGGCAGTAGATGAAGTCATAATAACAGCAGTTCTGGGTTTTGAGAGTAAAACT
>JAQVYZ010000106.1 GCA_028708485.1 Caldisericia bacterium
TTGGATAATCTATGATTTCGATCGCTAATATAGAGGTGGTTTTCGCTGGTTTGATCGCTATTACCACTTTAACCATTGTAGAATCAGTTATTGGCGGAAAATGCACTGTAATATGCTGGTTAGCAGAAGTAATGGCTTGATATTTACTTGGAATAGGATAGTTCTGAACTTTAAACGTGAAATCATCCGATTTCCACTTAACTAATTCTAAATTTTGTGGTACCAAATGTTCGAAATGATTGGCATACGTATATTGATACTGCAGTTTATAATTGCCTGGAGCATCAGGAACAAAAGAAAACGTTGCCATATCACCTTCCAATGTTTGTTTGCCACCATCAGGTTTCATGACGGAGACATTTCTTAGGGCCACTGATCCGTTAGCATTTATTTCTACAAGTTTACAGGGTCTTGGTATGGAATGAAAGTGCACGTGTTCGTTATGAAGGTATTCAATTCGACTCTTTGTTACAGGTGACGATGTTTTTTTGCACGATATCCCCGTAGTAGCAGATAACATTATTATCAAAGCAATGATTATAATCATTGCTTTCTTTTTCATAAGTATAGAATAACCCAAGATCTTGTTTATTCCTGCTCTGATAATCCCTTGTCGATTCAATGAGTTAACGAGAAGATTCAACTTCTTCAATGTTAGTTTGTTCATAGCCTTCCCGAAGCTCTTCCATCAGTTTTTTAACGGGAACAATGTTTTTGATGCGATAAGCATTAGAGCCGGAGAAAGCAAAACCGTGTTTTAAGTTGCCTCTTTTTGCATGCATCAAAGCCGAAGCAATGCAATAAGGTGATTTTTTAAAATCGCAAGTAATGATGCAGTGATAAGGACAAGCAAATGGTTTTTTTTCACCGGCTTCCACGTCGTTGATAAAGCTATTTCGGATAGCCCGTCCGGGTAATCCTACCGGGCTTTTGATGATAATGATATCTTCCTTTTTGGATTGAATATAAGCTTGTTTAAAAACATCAGAAGCGTCACATTCATCTGTAGCGACAAATCTTGTAGCCATCTGAACACCTGAAGCGCCCATAGAAAGATATTTGTGAATATCTTCTCCGGTATAAACACCACCGGCCGCTATCACAGGGATTTTGCTCTCTACGACTTTTTCTAATTCAGTGACTTCTTGAACCACTTCAGGGATCAATTTTTCGAGTTGATAAGCGGGATCGGTAAGCTGATCAGGCTTAAAACCTAGATGTCCTCCTGCTTTGGGACCTTCCACAACAAAGGCATCCGGCTTGTAATGGTAACGTTCAAACCATCTTCTGGTGATTAAATTGGCTGCTCTGGCGCTTGAGATGATGGGTACTAATTTGGTTTTCATGCTGGTGTTTAAGAGGGATGGGAGGTTTAATGGTAAACCGGCTCCGGCAAAGATAATATCAATGCCTTCTTCAATCGCTACAGTGACCATCTCGCTGAAATTAGAGAGAGCTACCATGATATTGACACCCAGTATACCTTTTGTCAGCTTTCTGGCTTTCTGAATTTCTTGTCTTAAAGCTCGTATATTTGCTTCCACATAATTCTTTAAAGAATCCGCTTCTGACATTCCAATTCCGGCAACCGCGATTACTCCAATACCCCCTTGGTTTGCAACAGCTGAAGAGAGTCCCGACAGGGAGATACCGACGCCCATTCCACCCTGTATAATAGGTACTGAAGCTAATAAATCTCCGATTCGGAGCTTTGGAAAAACTACACGTATCATAACAATATCCTTGCTCAGTTAAGAGAAATCTGTTTATAAAAAGTATATCAGAAAAATGCTATTTAGTTCAAAAATTAAGAATTTATAAGGTTTTTGTCATTTTTTTTCAACCAATTCCATAATTGACAATTTTTGAATAGCAACCATTGATCTAACCCATAAAAATAGGTATTAGAACCAACATACAACAGTACGAAAGCGACGACAAACATGTTAGGATTTAATCCTGATGCTCCCGCTAGCATGTAATTTAGATTCATAAACGCGCTGACTAGTAAAGAAATTACTGTAAAAGTACCGGTTATCAGACCTATCCCGACCAGAATCTCCCCAAAGACTACCAAATAGCTGAAAAAAACAGCATTTGGAAGAGCAATGGTGCTTAAAAATGACGCAAACCACTGTTGAACGGCAGGATGATCTCCGGTAGCTTTTCCGATAGCCCCCTGCAGAAAACCAGTGAGAGCAGATCCGGCCTCTGCTCCAAACCAGGAAGAATTCTGAGTTTTTACTAAACCTGCATGCAACCAGGTATAACCAAGCCAGATTCTTAAAATAGCCCAGAGAATACTAACAATTCTTTTGTCTTTTAGCCATTTCATGATGAACTCCTTATTGATACGTGTTACTTAACAAATCAGGTATTTTTTTAAAAGTTCCGATTTTATTTCAGTGGCAAAAATTCATTTTTCGATCCTGATAAGTTAAACTTTCAAAAGAAAAATAGAAATAAACAAAATAGAAAAACAACCTATTTTTGTTATACTTTCTATCGTATTATTTTGATAGAATACCTTAGTTTTTGCTGTGGTAGCAACAAATTAATATTGAGACTGCTTTTATTGTAGTCCAGTAAGGAAGTTGACATGTTTGTAAAAAAGTGTTTTTTTAGTATCCTTTCTTTTTTTATCATTGTATCAATTTTACCCAAACCTACTCTTTCAAAGGAAGCTTTTACGCATCCTTTTCTTCCTCAAACCCATCAAGTGTTTTTAAATAATGTAATTCCTACTTCTTCACATACTCTTTACGCTTCCTTTTCTCTGAAAGACTTGAGCATTGAGAAAGGCAGAGATGGTTATTTCTTTTACTTGAACCCATATGGATTTGTAACGGAAGAAGGCGCTCCTCAACTGCCGCGTATTGACAAAATAATCACCCTCAGAGATCATCAGGTAGTTGTTTCGGTTGATACTCTTTCTATGACAACAAAAGAGATGATTCTTCCGAATATTCCCCTTCAGGTCATCCCGCCTTTACAACCTTATAATGGAAATATAAGATTAAACAGTGAGATAAAGCCATTTATTGATTCCAACAAGATAGCTCAATTTCCCAAAGATAATTTTGAAGTACAATCCTGTTTTACCAAAGATAAACGGTTTATCCGTATCAAGATTCACCCTGTATACCTGCGTTCCGGGAAGTGGTATTTTACAGAATCAATACAGATCAGGGTAAATTTTACAGATGAAGAGAAAGAAAAGTTACCTAACATTAGAAAAAAAGACTCCATCATTTTAACTCCTGATATATTTACTGATGAAGCGAATCAACTAAAATCAATCCAAGAAAAACAAGGTTATGCGGTCAACATTTTAAAGCTTTCTTCAATAGCTTCATTGCCAATGGCAGCCAGACCAAAATCTGACGGATATAAAGGTTTTGCTGATTTTAAATTAGAAACCATCAAGTATGTAAACAAATATGATGATGCAACTGCCCGGAAAATCATTACGTGGCTACAGCAAAAGCTTCAGAAGGATGAAGCGGATTATCTAACCATTCTTGGTGATTCTCAATTAATACCTCCATCGTATTATATCTATATCGGCGATGGTACTCAGGGATTCGAAAACTGGATCCCAACTGATCAATTCTACGCTTGTCCTTTCAACAAAGCTGAGGATTTTACTTTCCACTTAAAAGTAGGACGTATCCCTGTTAGATCGAATGAAGAGATGCAAGCCTATCTTTCAAAAATGACCTCTTATATAGCAAACTTGAATGCCAATTGGTTTTCACAAGCTGCAGTTATGGGAGGCGATCCTTTTGACGGTGAATACATGGGGGAGCTGATGATTTCTAGTACCATCAATCAGGATCGATTAAATGGTTTCAAAATTGAGAAGTATTTCCGAACTGAAGATAAATTTAATCTACCCTCTTTTAAGGATTTAATGCAAAACCAGGAAACAGGAATTATTTATGAAATCGGTCATGGTAGCGGAAGCGAATTATTCCTTGAATCCGGAATTGCAGACGTAGATTTTTGTTATTCTTTACCCAAAAAGGACAAACTACCCATTATGCTGAGCATTGCTTGCATGAACGGTGCATGGGACACGCAGCTTTTTCCTGAATTATTCAAAACTCCGAAAAAAAGTCAATTTCCCACTTCTTTTTCTCAATCGATGTTATTTTCCCAAAATGGATCTATCGCTTATATTGGCGGATCCAGGAATAATTATGGATATGTTGACTTTGATATCGACAATGGAATCATAAAACTCGATGAGGAAGCTTCTTATATGGGGCATGTTTTAAGCAGATTTTGCCTTTATCTTCATGAAAATACCGGTTCATTGGGTGAGATTAGCAACAAAACGATGGAAAGCTATATCGAATCAGATTGGGGATACCGTTATACTGCCGGCGCAGATACTTTTTTCGGTTATATTCTTATGGGAGATCCTACCTTAATTCTTCCCAAAATAGAGACTACAAAACCGTTTTCAGCCCCAGAACTGAGTACGCGTGAAGAATGGAAAATGAATGGAGATGGACTTCCCTTGTGTCCAATCGATGATGGATTTAAAATGTCCATTTTATCCAACTCACCTACACTGCAATATAAGATTACGGAATACGGAACGGATAAGAACGCTTTAAAGGATTCAGGAACGATTAAAAACCAATCACAAAACGGTACTCTTTCGACGTTCAATCCTACATGGAAAGCACAGCTGGCACTTAGGATTGAGACAGAGGATTATAAAGAAAACCGTTTTATGTTTTGGTCAAAGTATTACCATGATTTAATTATACAGTCACGACCAGCACTTTCCAGTCTTCGTCCCGGAGAACAACAGAAACTTCGCTTCAC
>JAQVYZ010000107.1 GCA_028708485.1 Caldisericia bacterium
TTATTCTTTGAATTCCCTTTGACAAGTCCTCTTTTGTTTTACCTCGGAGAGTCATCGCCATCAACGCTTGATCCGGAATGCTGTTCCTGACATGCCCGGCCTGAACGAACCCAATACCCAGAAAAACACCCGAAACCGCTTGTTCTGTCCATTGTTTCTGGAATTGGACACAAGCCTGCCAGGCGTCTTTCCCTTTATCAGGTCTGGTGATATGAGCGCTTTGTCCTACCCAGTGGAGGGTAATCTCGCACGAAGCGGAGAATAAAGAGGGATAAGCGCTGACTACCGTTCCGAGTGGATACGCGTCCGTAACGTGAAGGGCGAAGGCTTTTTCGATATGCCACTGATCAAACAATCCGGTTTGGAGCATCTGTAAAGCGCCTCCTCCGGATTCCTCGGACGGTTGAAACAGAAAAATCAGGTTTTTAGGTGTTTTCTTGGATACACACTGAAGCAAAAAATCCCAAAGAATAGCGGTGTGAACATCATGACCGCATACATGACGGTATTGCTTGTTTTCCGAGGAACTACTAATCGGCAAAGCATCCAGATCCGCCCTGAATAAGCTAAAAGGACTGTTTAGGACCGGTTCATACACCGCCACAAGTCCTGTAGGAAGAGGTTTGTAGGTTTTTACCTCAGGTAGGTCTCTGCACATCTCTTCCAATAATAAGGTGATGCCGAATTCTTGTCCGGAGGGTTCAGGATGTTGGTGCATCCAGTCCCGAACCTCAGAGGCTGGCTTAATCACCATAGTGTTCGCCTCCTGTGCCTGACCAGTTGTATTCTTCGGGTTGACGGATACATACGGTCTCTCCTGATTTTTTTTGCAGATACTCTCCCGGAAGAGGGAAGCCATTGTAACGGCTTGCCATCGAAAAACCATACGCCCCGGCTTGGTGAATATACAACAAAGACCCGATTTCCGGCACCATATCAATGCCGGATGCCAATATATCCCCGCTTTCACAGAGTCTGCCCATGATACTAAGCTGATAAAACCCTGCCTGAGAGGGTTGGGTAACGGTAAAAGTGTGTTTTGCCTGGTATAGGGCCGGTCGGATGAAATGATGCATACCGCCGTCCGTAATCACCATCACATGTTGCTGATCAATGAAACGGACATCTTCCACTTTGACCACATAACTGCCGGCTTGGGCGACGATATACCTGCCCAACTCACACAATACCGGGAGCTTAGTCAGATAGGGGAGTGTTAATTGTCGTAAAGTATTCAGATCGAGAGAGTTGCCATCCATATAGGGAATGCCCCATCCTCCGCCAAGATTGACCGCTGGAAAGCCATACGCTTCTGAGAGGAGGATAATCTCCTGATAGGCTTTTGCCAGGATTTCCGGGTCAGTGATCTGAGAGCCGATATGGGCGTGTAATCCGTCAATCCGCAAAGAGTAGGATTTAGCCAGATCCAGCGCTTCATCCAGTCTTTCGGTGCCTATGCCGAATTTATGCGCTTTGTTCCCGGTGGAGATGTAGGGATGTGTGCCTGCATCGATAGAGGGATTGATCCTGATAAACAAGGAGGGGGTGGTGTGGTGTGTTTGGTGAATTCTGCCCCATTGTTCAATCTCTCTGAAAGAATCGATATTCACCAAACCAACCTTATCGTCAAGGAAAAATGACATTTCCTCCTCTTTTTTGACATTACCGTTCCAAATCATCTCAGCACCTTTTACTCCAGCAAGATGAGCCGCATACCACTCTCCCTGAGAGATGACATCCATGCCAAAACCTCGTTCGTGAAGGTATCGGAGCAGTACCGGGTTGGCATTGGATTTGACTGCAAAATAACAACGGTAAACCGAACCGGAGAAGAAAGCATGGACTTGTTGTATTTGTCTCTCGATCACTTCCTCCCGGTATAAATAGTAAGGAGTATTCATGATGCACCTCCCAGTGTTTTTCGTAATGTGAGAATGATACGTTGCCAATCCTTCATCGAGATGTTTAACGGGGGTAATAAGCGGATAACTTGACCTTGGACTATATTCAGCAGTAGTTGGTGTTGTTCATAGGCTTTTTTTACCAAAGCGGGAAGGGGCGTACCCATATCAATACCGATCATATACCCTTTCCCGCGGATCTCCCTGGCGACATGGTGAAGCTCTGTGTCCAGCCATAAGCGGACAGTCTCCTGACGCTGACTGACTTGTTCAGCCAACGCCGGGATGGTCGATAACACTACCTTGCAACCGGCTAAAGCGATTGGATTGGGTGCCATGGTGGAGCCATGATCGCAGGGTTTTATGGATGATGACAAAGACGGATTGACAACAACCGCCCCTAAAGGGAGACCGCCTCCCAGCCCTTTTCCCAAAGTCAGGATATCCGGGATGAGTCCATACTGCTGAAAAGCAAATACGCTTCCCGTTCTGCCCAGTCCGGTCTGTATCTCGTCAGCCACCATATAAAAATGAAATTTGGACTGCCAAAACCGAATACGTTGAGCCATTTCCTCCGAAAGCACTCTTACCCCGCCAGTTCCCTGAATGAATTCAAGAAATAGGGCGCCCGTTGCCTGTCCGTGCTTTTCCATCCAATTGTCCAGGCTATTCAGGTCATTCCATGGGAGCAACACAGTGTCTGCAAGCAGGGGTTCAAAAGGAGATCTTTGCTCAGGATGACCATTGATGGATAAAGTGCCGGTCGTTCGACCGTGGAAACTTCCGTCAAAATGAAGAATTTTTAGGGGTTGACCGGAGAAAGTTTTTTTGACTATTTTCAGTGCCCATTCATTTGCTTCCGCTCCTGAATTTGTAAAAAGAACCTGTCCATGAAGACCTGATAACTCTGAAAGTTGGCTGACACAATCGTCAAGGTCGCTGTCTTGAAAGAAATTCGAAAGATGAAGGCATGTACGCATTTTTTTGCGCATGGCGCGAAGGATGCCGGGATGTTGATGTCCCAACAGGGAGACACCGATTCCCGAAAAGGTATCCAAATACTTTTTTCCATCCGCTCCATAAATCCAGATGCCTTTTGTTTTTCTCACCTGAAGGGGAAAATACGGGTATAGCGATTGGGTTGGCTTCATAATGAAAACTCCCCGGCTACCTTCTGGATCATGTTCAGGCTGGCATGCGTAGGTGTCAGGAGGGAGACACTGATTTCCGAGGTGGTGACCATGTGGATATCCTGAACCGGTACCACCTGAAAAATGGAAGCGGCAACACCGGTGGTGTTCCTCATCTTGGCGCCCACCAAGGTGATTTTTGTATAGTCATTATGCCACTGTAAATGATTGTCCGCGTAATGATCAGCGATTTGATCCATTTCCTTCCGAATGGGTTGTCCTGGTTTCTCCCAGACGCTTAAGGACAGAAAAGTTTTGTCGGCATTTCGAATCCAGGCGATCATGTCGATATTCAGCTCATTCTCCTTGAGATGATCGGTTAGCGAGAATAAAAGCGAATCCTCCCGGTTCATCTCTGCTGTGATCAAGACCTGGTGGTTCAGAATGCTTAATCCTGTCACTACCGGAGCGTTTTCCTGATCGGTTTCTTCCACGACAAGACTGCCCGGTTCATCAGAAAAGGACGAAGCGCAATAAATCGGTATCTGAAAACGTTGGGCTATTTCAACAGACCTGTCATGTAGGACTTTTGATCCGTGTCGCGCCATTTCCAGCATTTCATCGTACCGGATTTTTAACAGTTTTTTGGCATTCGGGTACACTTTTGGGTCAACCGTGTAGATGCCGGAAACATCGCTGTAAATTTCGCACGGCGCTTGCAACACCGCTGCCAAAGCAACCGCAGTGGTATCAGACCCACCTCGTCCCAATGTAGTCAGGTCGCCTTCGTCGGTGACTCCCTGGAAACCGGTAATGACCAAAACATCAAACTCCTCCAGCCAGGACAGCAGGGATTGGCTGTCAATGGATTGGATTCTGGCTTCGCAATGGGTGTGGTCTGTTTTAATTCCTAATTGAAAAGCATTCAGGGCACGGCAAGAGATCCCTTTTTCACCGATTACCATAGCCAGCAAGGAAGCAGAAATCTGCTCCCCGGTGGTTAACAGCATATCCAATTCTCTCGGACTGGGCTTTTCAACGATCGATTTCGTCATATCCAGCAGATTTTGAGTTGTTTTTCCCATGGCGGATACTACCACGATCACTTTATAGCCTTCGTGCGTTTTGGATAAGATTTTTTTTGCCACCGCTTCCATTTTGATGCCATTTTCCAAAGAACTTCCCCCGTATTTTTGAACGACGAGATTCATCTTACCGGATCTTTCTTAAAATGGACAGGATGCTTGTTTTGTCAATTGTGCCGGAATCGACTTTTTTGATAATTTTCGCGGGAACACCGGCTACCACGGTATTAGGAGAGATATCTTTGGTAACCACTGCTCCAGAAGCTACAACAGCGCCCTGAGCAATATGGATTCCTTCGAGCACGACAGCGTTCGCACCAATGAAGACATCATCCTCAATCCTGACAGGTTCAGCGCAAGCCGGCTCTATTACCCCGGCGATAACCGCCCCGGCGCCAATATGACAGCGTTTTCCGATCACCGCTCTCCCACCGATTACGGCATTCATATCAATCATGGTTTCCTCGCCGATCTCTGCACCGATATTAATGATAGCCCCCATCAGAATCACGGCGTTATGACCGATGGTGACTTGTTCTCGGATCACAGCGCCCGGCTCAATCCTGGCTTCACAATCGAGAATATTCAAAGGAGGGACCGCGGAGTATCTTCTGTCTGCCTCTATACGGGATGAAGAGATGGTGCTTTTATTCTTTTCCTGCCATGGCTTTATCCTCTCCCACTCTCCCAATATCAGCACAAAATCTAGGCCCT
>JAQVYZ010000108.1 GCA_028708485.1 Caldisericia bacterium
GCAAGTAAATTCAGAAACACCAACGTAAAAAATACTGTTCAAATTATTGGCTTCTTGCTTGGATCCGGGATCTTTTACTTCATGGCTACGTTACCGCCCATTTTCCTGAAGCGTTTTCCGATGCCCTGGATGGTCTGCTGGTCAGATCCGTTGGCTGCAGGCGCTTGCCCGTCCGGTACCATACAGCATTTCTTCACGCTGGGTAACGGCATGATCCCATTTTTTGCGATCGGCTTCTTAGGATTAATTGCTGCCTTTTTTGGCAGAATGACTTGCGGTTGGTTGTGCCCGTTTGGATACCTGCAGGATATTTTTTATCGGATGAAAGTACTGGCAAAATGGATTGTGGTTGCCTTAGTGGCTTTCATCATCGTCTATTTATGTTGGACATCACCCATGTTTGCAGGATATGTGAACGACAAGGGTAATCTGGTCAGCTCTCCATTGATGAAGCTGTTTGGTCGCGGTCGGTTTGCGGAGTTTTATAAATGGTTAGCGCTGTATATCGTTATTTTTGGCGCTTTATTCAGCCTGTTCTTTATTAAATTTAAGAAATTTACGATTGGTAATCATTTTGCCAATTGGTTACGAGTCTTTTTCTTTTTGGTTCCGTTTATCATATTTCCGTTTTTTGTGACTGATCCGGCATTATCCATCAGAGGCCCTTGGTTCTGTAAGATTTGTCCGGCAGGCACTACCTTTGCAGCCATCCCGCAATTCCTGTTTGCCGCTTTACCGAAGAGCCTATTTCCGTTGTTTGGTTTGGACACCGCCTCCCCCTTTATACCTTACGGTTTAGCGAGCTACAGTGATATCCGACCGATGGGACAGATTATGTTTGCTTTGAAAATCAGTATGTTCGTCCTGTTTATCTGGATATCCACCCTTTCAAAAAGAGTGTTTTGTAAAGTCATGTGTCCGATCGGATTTTTCTATTCCGGTTTTAATTATTTTTCAGCGATTCGCGTGGTGGTGGACAAAAAAACATGCCGTAGCGAAAAATGCAATGTCTGCTGGAAAGTTTGTCCTATGGATATCAAACTCTACGACAAAGAATCCACCTCACATTGTATCGGATGTCTGGAGTGCGTAAGCCGATGTCCGTTTAAAGCTGCAAAATTAGTCAGACCGACCTTTTTCGAATGGTTGTTTTCCAGGAAACATTATACGATTGCACAAAAAACAGCACCGCAAGAATAGCGGTTCTATTTGAAAAATAAGAAAGAGTAGAGGCTTGCAGAAATGATAAGGGTAAGATTCGCGCCTTCGCCAACTGGTTCTTTGCATCTGGGGAGCTTACGAACGGCGATTGTGAATTTTTTATTTGCCAGAAAAATGCAAGCCTCTTTCGTTCTTCGTATTGAAGACACTGATCAACAAAGATCAACGGAAGAAAGCACCCGGGTTATTCTGGATAATTTGCAGTGGATGGGAATCACCTTTGATGAGGGACCCTTTTTTCAAACCCGGAGAATAACTTCCCACCAAGAGTATGCCAGGAGTTTGGTCCAGAATCACCAGGCTTATCAGTGTTTTTGTCCTCAAAATGAAGGCACAAACGAGGCGTTTCAATCAAAGGATCCGTGTCGAGAACTATCAACACAAGCAGTTGAAGCGAACCTTCGGCAACACCTGCCTCATGTGATACGGCTGCGCATTCCTGATACTCCTATTGTGTTTCATGACTTGATTAAAGGAGAAGTCAGTTTTCAGGGAGGATTACTCGAAGACTTCGTGATTGTTCGGTCTGACGGAACGCCTACCTATAATTTTGCGGTAGTCGCCGATGACCACGATATGGGAATCACTCATGTCATCCGTGGAGAGGATCACCTATCCAATACACCAAAGCAAATCGCACTCTACCATGCTTTCAGCTGGGTTATACCGTATTTTGCGCATATCCCGCTCATTCTCGGATCGGATAAAACAAAATTGAGCAAACGTCATTGCGATACTGCCATTGAGGATTACAAAGAAAAGGGATTCTTGGCGGAAACCTTGTTTAATTATTTGGCTTTGTTAGGGTATACTCACGATCCGGCCAATCCTATTCTATCAAAAGAGGATCTGATTAAAAATTTTTCGTGGGATAAGGTATCACGTTCTGCATCCCAATTTGATCTGCAAAGATTATATTGGATGAATAAGCAAAACCTGGATCGATTGTCAGAGGAAGAATATCTTCAAAAAGCTTCTTCTTGGATTCCGGATCTGCCTTTTACCGAAGAGAAAAAAAACCGGATAGCCTTATTGTCCAGAAATCAGGTTAAGGTTTGGTCTGATCTTCCGGCAGTATTTTCGATATTTCAAACCTATTCATTACCTTTAGCGGAAGCACACTTGCTCCTCTCCGGGAATCAGTCGGTTTCCCCTTTTCTGGCTCAGGTGAAAAATGAGCTTTCGCTAAGTGATTTTTCCCTGGATTCGATACAAAAAGTGATTGAACGGGAAATCGAACAATTGGCGCTCAAAAAACGTGATGCAATGCAATGGCTTAGGATCGCCGTCACGGGATCCACTGTCTCTCCTGCCTTGTACGAGACGATCCAACTATTGGGTCAGGAAGAGACAATGCACAGATTAGGAATCTTTTTGGAACAGAGGCAATAGTATGCAACGAAAAACAAAAATCGCTCGAATTATCCTGCTTGGCATGGCGTTTTTTGTCTTCATTGGTATTGTAGGATTATTCGTATTAAAAGCACGCTTAGAGGTGGATTTACCCGATATCAAGAACATTGCGGAGAATCCTCCGCGGTCTTCCCAGATTTTTGACGCGCATGGTCAGTTTATAGCCAGTGTACAACTCGAACAATACAGAGTATATGCTCCTTACAGCAGCATCCCGGATATCATGACGAAAGCCATTATAGCCGCTGAAGATGAAAGGTTTATGCGTCATAAAGGATATGACCTGATCGGTATTTTTCGTGCAATCGTCAACAACATTATTCACAAAGGTGGTACGCCGCAGGGAGGAAGCACGATTACCCAGCAGTTAGCCAGGGATTTATTCCTGAACAGGGAGCATAGCTATATTCGAAAAATCAAGGAAATCTTACTGGCTATCAAGCTTGAAGAGAAGTACACCAAGGAAGAGATTCTGGAATTTTTTATGAATTATGAGTATTTTGGATACAGTACCGTGCAGAGCACGGGACAAACCTCCCAGGCATGGGGTGTGGAAGCGGCTGCCCGAACATTTTTCGGAAAAACTCTGAAAGAGATCAACGCGGCGGAAGCTGCGATTATCGCCGGCGCCTTAAACGCTCCCTCTTTATATACGCCATGGGCGGATCAGGAGGTAGCCAAAGAACGGGGTAACTTTATTTTGCAGAGAATGCTTCGGAACCACTTCATCACGGAGGAAGAATATAAAAAATATAAGATTATCCGGATTGAAGTGCCCGGTACGACAGCCCTACCAACCGAGGAAGGCAATATTTCAGAAGTAGGAACGATAGTCTATCTGGGCACCTATACTAAAGAAGCCAAAAATGATTCAAAATTATATTTTATTGACTATGTGAAAAAACAGTTGCAGGAACTTTTCCCGGATGATAGCATTGTAAGAGATGGTCTGAAAATCTACACCACTCTGGATGTCAATATCCAGAATGAAGCAGTGAACGCCATGAATACTACTTTTACGAAAGCCATCAAAGACGGGTATTTTAAAGAGAATCTGGCGGATAAGTTTGGCGTACCCCAGCCACAAGGACAGATGGTCGTACTGAATCCAAAAACCGGCGAGATACTGGCGATGATCGGTGGAAGGAATTACCTAAACGCCCAGTATAACCGTGCAACTGCTTACAGGCAGCCCGGATCGCTTTTCAAGATATTCGATTATACCGCAGGAATTGATCAAGGCGTGGTAGGGACAGGCACGATGTTAACCAGTGAACAACTTATCATGCCTGACCAGGAAAAGGTCTGGCAACCGGAAGAGTGGACTGGCAAAGGACAGTTTTTCGGACCCATGTCAGTGCGAGAAGCTTTGGTTCGATCCTCCAACATCTGCGCGATCAAAGTGGCAGAACGAGTAGGGTGGGACTTGGTGGCTTATTATGCCCAGAAAATGGGGATCCAGCGGTACATTTTACCGGTTCCCTCAATGGCAATCGGCAGTCTGGAAGTCTCCCCGTTGGAGATGTCTACTGCTTTCAGTGTTTTAGCCAACGATGGGATTCGGCATGATCCTTATGCCATCCGCAAGATTACCACTAATGACGATAAAGTGCTGTTCGAAATCACTCCCGCCAGTGTCAGGGTCATAAAACCACAGACAGCGTATCTGATGAACGATTTATTTCAGTCCGTATTTTCCGGAATCAATGGGGGGATGCCATTTCAAGCAGCTGGGAAAACCGGCACTTCCGAAGATTTCTTAAGTGGTTGGTTTGTCGGGTACACGCCGGACATCGTCATTTGTTCCTGGGTAGGCCGGGATTCACGAGAAGTCAATCTCCAGAATCCGAAAATCTGGGGATCCAGTTTTGCCGCTCCGATGGTTAAACGGACTTTGCAGAGTATTTATGAGAAACAAGCCGGATGGAAGGGTGGCCTGGTTATTCTGAAAACCCCGTTTCCAAAAGTGAAAGACGGGCTTCATGGTGCTTATATATGCAGGGAAAGCGGGTTATTAGCTCTTGACGATTGCCCTCCGAATAAAAGAGTCTATTCTACTTATTTGGCTGGTTTTGGTCCGACAAAATACTGTATGATACACAGGCATGAATTTGTGTATAAGCGTATCTGTACTGTTACGGGGAAGTTAGCAAACGAGTATTGCA
>JAQVYZ010000109.1 GCA_028708485.1 Caldisericia bacterium
TGACGAGTCATCTAAAGGCATCGTCATTACATTGGATAAAACTGTGATTGCTTTACAGATCGGCAATCCCAACGCAATGAAAAATGGAAAAAGTATCATTTTAGATTCTCCTCCTCAAATCAGAAAAAATGTCACATTTGTTCCTATACGATTCATTTGTGACGCATTTGGTGCCAATACAGAGTGGGATAACGATACCCAAAAAATTAGGATTCATTATTACTCGCTCAATTTCTAAACTAACACACGCTTCCTGTCCACCTAATCCTTTGCTTGCTGAACCGATGTATCTTGTCGGTATTATTGAAAGAATAGGTACAGGAATTCCTGGTATGATTAAAGCATGCCTGGATGCAGGATTAAAAGAGCCTGATTTACCATCTTTGGCGCAAGTAAATGCATTATTTTTCAAAAAAGTTTCATATATGCAGATTAGTTCTATAATATTGTGAAAGCATCATCAAAAGGATCTACGAAGGAAGAATTTATGCGTAAAAAAATAATTATTAATTTGATAACGCTTATTTTTTTACTAATTCCCTGTAGGGTATACTCATCGGATGAATCGCTTCCAGCCTCGCTTGGATCATCCATGGAAGATTGGAAACTTCAATGGACTTTCCCGAATACAAGAGACAATATCGGGCTCAAAGATATCTATATCAAAGAAGATGAAAAAAATGTGTATTTCCGGTTTACTTCTTATCATCATTGGTATTGGGACTATGACAAGGAATTCTCTTTTGGCGTGTTTGTGGATGTTGACTGTGATATTAATACAGGATTAAAAAGTGATGGGTGTCATCCGCTTGGAGATGATTTGCTGATTGGATTTCATTTTAAGAAAAACAAAGTGTCCAGTGGGTTTGTTGGAGTATACGACGCCAACACCACGCATTTTGAAAGACAATACGATATGAAACCTGAAGAATACTCTCACTTAACCAGGTCTCTGACATTCTCTGTCTCCAAGGAATACTTTACCGAATATGTATGTTTTGATTATATATTGATGTTGTTATATAAGTATTCAGAGGAAAAATCGGAAGCAGATGTGTATCCGGAATGTAGTAAAACACTATCCTATCCAAATAAAGTATACCCTACCCATTGAACCATCCGAGAATGATTGAAGAAATAATCCGTTCAAAGAAAAAACCGAAAGAGATACAATCTGATTTGCTGGAAGGCGTGCTATCGGAGAAACTCTCCATGGAGAGTTTGATAGAATTTTTCCTATCCGCCAAAGATAAAGACAAAGGAACCTGTGCAGATGTCTTTAAGCATATTTCCGCACAAAAACCATCCCTATTAGCTCCTTTCATCAATCAATTGATTCAATATATCAACTATCCTCACCCAAGAGTGAAATGGGGAGTTCCTGAAGCTCTGGGGTATTTATCCAAAGATTACCCGGATGATACAGCGGTAGCAATTCTCTTCCTGATCAAAAACACTACCGATGATCCTCTTAATACTACTGTGATTAGATGGTGTGCTGCTTTCGCCTTGACGGAAATAGCAAAAAACAACGCTTCAACACAGGTACAACTCTTACCGTTTTTTGAAAAAAAACTTCAAACTGAAGAGAACAATGGAGTCAGAAATGTGTATTCTAAAGCTATCAAGCTGATTCAAAAGAAAAAGAACATTAGCTAAGAATGAGATTATCGAGATATAAACTAAAAAAATTATTATGTATTGGTGTTTTCCATACAATGACGTTGATGGACTTGTTTAAAAAATGGATTGTTATCATGGTGATTTCAGTATTTTTTCTGTCTGGGTGCTCTTTAGCAGAGTTACTATCAGACTTAGGTAACCAACCCAACCTTTCCGGGCCAAGTTCAAAAACGTATACCGTTAAAACCATCGTTGACGGCGACACCATCATTTTGTCAGATGGCAGGAAAGTGCGATACATTGGCATTAACACACCGGAAAGAGACCAATTCTTTTATGCAGAAGCAACAGATTTCAATAAAAGACTGGTTGAAGGAGAAGAGATTCGGCTGGAAGTTGACTCAGTTCAGGAAGACGAGTTCGGAAGGACATTGGCGTATGTATTTGTGGGAGATATTTTTGTGAACCTTGAAATGATCAGGGCCGGATGGGCTTTGTTTTATGATGATCCGGATAATAACCGTTTCGACGAGTTACTCAGCAAAACCTTATCTGCTGCAAAAAAGAACCATGTCGGCATGTGGCAAGAATCTTTATATAAGATTACGATCAGTGAAGTATTGGCAAACCCTCCCGGTGAAGACGTAAAAAACCTGAACGGAGAGTGGGTGCTGCTGCGAAATACCGGTAAAGAACCAATATCCATGGAGGGATTTATTTTAAAAGACCAGTCCAATCACCGATACGTGTTTCACGAATTCACCTTAAAAATAAACGGTGAAGTGAGAATTCATACCGGCACCGGAAAGAATACTAGTGAAACCTTATACTGGGGTTCCGATGAACCTATTTGGAACAATAGCGGAGACACGGTATTTTTATATGATCAAGCGATCCAACTCATCAGTTCAAAGAGCTGGTAAGGGGATGGATTTCTATACCAGCATTGCTGATCAATATCACCATATTTTTCCATTAAATAACAACCATGTCCATTTTACGAATAGTGTCTTTGCAGAACCTGGTAAGACTGCGTTATTAGAAGCCGGGTGCGGGGTAGGTTTGCTCTCGATGGAGCTGGCAAAAACATATCAAAAGGTGATTGGTATTGATCTTGATGAAAAGATGCTCTTGAAAGCAGAAGAACGAAAACTTCAGGAGCAGAATATACACCATCCGGAATTTTACTATTTGAACATGCTATCTATTCTCGAAAGATTTGGCGATTCGTCGTTTGATGGGATTTTATGCTATGGGAATACATTGGTCCACCTGGATTCCGACGGTCAAGTGTTAGATTTTTTTACCCAGTGCAGAAAAGTATTAAAACCGGGAGGAAAGCTCCTGTTTCAAATCTTAAACTATGATTGGATTATCAATAAGAAGATCACCGCTCTACCGGTGGATGAAAACGAGTTCATTCGATTCGAAAGAAGCTACGCCTTCCCCGAACATTCAGACAAGATTGAATTCAAAACAAAACTCCTGATCAAAGAAAATCAGCGGGTCATCGAAAATTCTATCCCGCTTTACCCCCTGAATAGCAAAAAAGTGAAAGCATTACTCCTCCAATCCGGTTTTACTGATTTCTCTTTTTTTGGAGACTACCATCGCACCCCTTTCGCTTCTGATAGTGAGATTCTTGTTGTCGAATCAATGTAATACAATTTGGGACAGGGGACAGTCCCCTGTCCCAAATTTAAGAGGGAGAATGCAGATGAATGAAAAGGTTTATGAGTTTGAGGCAGAGATTGTAAAAGTACCTGACATTGACGGAGCTTATGTTGAATTTCCATATGACGTCAGAGAAGAGTTCGGAAAAGGCAGGGTAAAAGTAATCGCAACGTTTGATGGGGTATTGTATGAAGGGAGTTTAGTGAAAATGAAGACACCATGTCATATTATCGGCATCAGAAAAGAAATTCGGAAGCAAATCAACAAACAACCCGGCGATATGATTCAGGTAACTATCAAAGAACGAGCATAACTTCTCTCTTAGAAACTGATATCCCGCTTTTGGTAGAGTTTGTAAGCGCCTATCGTGAAAGTAACCATAAGAAAAGCTGTGATAGTGAAATAAATCAAAGATACTCCCTCTGCAGAAGTGATATTAGCCGCATTGAAATAGGCATAAGGAGTAAAAACTCTCATCCAATCCAACCGATTATCCAGCATGATCAGCTGGTATAGCAAAAAGGAGAATAACAAAACACCGGAAGCCAGCACCGGAGCTATTTTTGGATTTTTAGCCACCGCTGAACAGAAGAGACCAATCGTGAAAAAAAGCCATTGCAGCAGCAACATTCCACCCATCATCTTCACAATCATCCCTGCATCGATCGCTTCTTTTGCGAAATACTGGACAAAACCAAGCGAGGATAATAGGCTTATCAGATTCAAAACGAGAATGACAACGAATGAGGCTTGAATTTTCTTCGTCAGGATAAAATTACGGGTGATAGGCTTCACATATAAAAATTCTGACGTTTTTTCCCGCTCCTCTTTTGATATAATGGTCGCACCGAGAAGAGAAGCATGAATGGTCACAATCATCACTAAATAAACAAACAATACGCAGTAGAAGCCAAAAGCAGTGGAAAGGTCAAACGTACCTACCCCGAATAAGGATTGGAAAATCCTTGGCATTTTACTGATGAGTACGTTCATCGATTGTCCGGATTGGGAGGCGGCTGAATACTTGCTCATCCCTGCTGCCACCATAAATAATGTACAAACTCCCCAAATCATCATCGATTTCATATTTGTTTTTAGTTCTAAAAGAAAAAGGTTCACTTATTCACCTCTAGACCAGAAAGTCCTTTTTTCTGTAAAAAACATAGGTGACACTGATCGCAACAACGACAAAAAGAACAGTGATTAACAGAAATACCATTTCGTAAGCATGATGACTGAGAATGTACATCGGGTCAAAATATTTATACGGGAGGATATAGCGAAGCTTTTCGTCCTTGACCACAGCATTAAACATATCCAAAATGAAAAAAGTAAAAACGGTGGTTAAGGTAATCGCTATGACAGATTTGATTTTTGGGATAACAACTGACATAAGCAATCCCAGCGCATAAAAAATGCACTGAACAAAAAAAAGCGTGAAGTTGATTAAA
>JAQVYZ010000110.1 GCA_028708485.1 Caldisericia bacterium
ATACTCTTCCTTCAGGGTGTGGATGATGTAATCCGGCATTTCTAAGCCAGGAGGAGAGGCAAAGAAAAGATTCGCACCGAATCTTGCTAAGGCGATCGACAAAGAGTGAGTGGTTCTTCCAAAACGCAGGTCTCCGGACAATAGCACATTCAATCCTTTCAGTTGGTGTTTCCTGAGTTGTATTGAGTACAAATCCAATAGCGTCTGGGTAGGATGTTGATGTCCACCATCCCCTGCGTTGATAATCGGTACTTTGGAATACAGGGAGGCTACCCTGGCAGATCCTTCATTTGGGTGGCGTATCGCAATAATATCGACATAATTCGCGATGGTTCGGATCGTATCCGCTAAAGTCTCTCCCTTGGATACAGAAGTACCCTCTGTGCTTGAAAAACCTATCACCGAACCGCCTAACCGATGCATAGCGGACTCAAAAGAGAATCGTGTTCTGGTGGAAGGTTCATAGAATAAAGTAGCAAGAATTTTTCCCTCGCAAAGAACACCCTTTTCTTTATTCTCGATGGTCGCTTTCATTTTGTCAGCTACCTTAAACAGGTATCCAATGTGTTCATTCGACAAATCGTTGATGTTGACAAGGTCTTTTTGAAATTGAATTGTCATAGTCCTCCTCTTTGACTAAGTGATTTTTCATTGTTATTAATTATAAAAAGGATTGTATTTTGTGCTGATTTTTTTTTGAATTCTTTTCCTCTTCTAGCAAATGTTCCATTAAAAGAATAGATACTGTCTACCAGATAATTGAAACGAGGGAAAAATGCCTGAATACTTCATAAAAAGTCCCTTTCTTAATATAATCAAAGCAGAATCAGAAAAGAAAAAGGGGGAAATCTTTTTTTTATAATGAAGAAAAGGATGAAAGTCGCACCAAAAAAAATGATCATTTCCCATAGTTATGCTGATTTTGATGCGATTGCCTCAACGATTGCGGTCTCCAAAATAGATCCGGACGCTATTCCGGTAATTCATATCTCTGTTGAAAATGAGGTGCAGCGTTTTCTTTCCATCTACAAGGATTTTTTACAGATTCAATACTGGCAGGATATAGACTTGCATCATCTCGAAAAAGTGTATTATGTTGATTTTCAGGGAAAAGACCGTCTTACCAAAGAATTAGAAGCGAACGGAAAACAACTGCATTATGAAATCTACGACCACCACCCTTATGAAGGTTTTTTTCCGAAAAAGCAATGTCATATCAAACCTTATGGCAGTACTATGGCGATCCTGTATGAGAAACTAAAAAAACTGAAAATTCCATTTAATCCCATTGAAGCAACCTTATTTCTGATAGGTATTTATGAGGACACCGGCGCGCTGACATTCTCTTCCACCACTGTGAAAGACATGGAGGCTGCTGCTTATTTCCTGAAACACGGAGCCAAGCTGAATATTATCTCTGAATTTGTATTCCCCGCCATCGATGAGAACCAGAAAGAATTATTCAGCGAATTATTCAATGCGATCCAGATGATTGATATAAAAGGCATATCGATTGCCATTACCTATGTGGCACATGACAAATATGTCAACGGCGTCTCTTTCCTGGCTCATAGAATCATGGACACCATGGATGTGGATGCTTTGTTTGTCCTGGTCAGGTTTAAGGAAAAGACGATCCTGATTGGTCGGTCTAAAGATGAACGTTTGCTACATATCGGCAAGATGATGGAAATGATGGGAGGAGGAGGGCATCCGCAAGCAGGTTCCGCTTTTATCGAAAATGATAAGCTGGATCTGAATGCACGGTCTATGTTGTTGCTCCGCCAAATCAAAAAAAACCTTCAAACAAGCCGATTGGTGAAAGATTATATGGCTGCCCCGGTGAAGGTGGTAGCGCCCGACACTTCAGCGGAAGAAACGTTGAAAATCATGTTGCGGTATGGACACAGCGGTTTACCGGTCATGAAGAACGATCGGTTGTTCGGTATCATATCCCGCAGCGATATCGGAAGAATCAACGAAGAATATCTGATCAAAAGACCTGTCAGCGCCTATATGAGTAAAAATCCGGTCATGATCCGACCTGAAGCTTCCATGAAAGAAGCAGAAAAGCTGATGGTAGAGCATGATATCGGCAGACTACCGGTCATGTCAGAAGGGAAACTCGTCGGTATCCTTACCCGATCGGATATTCTAAGGGCTTTATTTGGAATGATACCCAAAGCATTTGAGAGTAAACAAAGTACCATATCGATACCCTCCAGAAAACAAATTTCAGCAGATCTGCAAGCTTGTATCAAGCCTTCCGTTTTAGAGAAAATTCACTTACTGGGAGAGATTGCACAAGAAAATAAATATAGGGTATTTCTGGTGGGAGGGTGTGTTCGCGATTTTTTACTCAACATAAAACCGAGAGATTTTGATTTTCTGGTCGAAGGAGACGCGATCTCTTTTGCAGAAAGTATCGCGGATCGGAATTCTGGGACAAAGCTTACCCTGAATCCCCAATTTAGGACTGCAAAAATCAAGTTTCAGGAAGGATTTACTTTTGATTTAGCGAGTGCCAGGACAGAGTATTATGAACATCCGGCGGATTTGCCAACCGTTTCTTCCGGATCTTTAAGAGAGGATCTTTTCCGTAGAGACTTTTCAATCAATACTCTGGCGATGAATATTCTCCCCAATCAATTCGGGCATATCGTTGATTATTACAAAGGTTATCAGGACTTAAAAAAGAAAAAAATCAGAATATTGCATAATTTGAGCTTTATTGAAGATCCTTCCAGGATATTCCGAGCAGTATCGTATTGTTTGAAATTGGGTTTTTCCCTGGAGCGCAAAACAAAAGAGGCTGCTATCAATGCGATGAACTCAGGCATTTTCACCCGCACTTCCAAATTTCGTATTCTGAATGAATGGCTGGCAATGTTAAAAGAGCCGATTGACCAAGGAAAAACGATGAAAATGCTCCAATCCTTGAAAGCGATTCCCATGATTTCTGATAATATCATCGTCACTTCCGGTATGGTGAGAGTATTAAAGCGTTCCCAACAGCTTAGTCCTCTGTTAGAACCATTCCAAGAAAGCTGGATCACCTATCTCTTAATTATTTTTGAAAAACTGAATCCTGATGAATTGTACGAGATACTGGAAAGATTAAAGTTAAACCGAAGAATGAAAAACTCTCTTCTGCATATACGTCAATTTATGAAAACCGATTACAGGATACTTACCAAAACTACTCAACCCGATATCATCTTCCGGTTATTGGAACATCTTGATAAAACGGAGTGGTTGTACCTAATGGCAAAATCTACCGGCGCCACTTTCCAGAAAGTGTATCATTTCGTTGAATGTGATCAATATATCAAATTGCTGGCGAATGGACACCTTTTAAAGAAGTGGACTCACTTATCGGATAAGCTGCTTGGAATACTTATTCAAAAGCTGTTAGCAAAAAAAATTATCTTGAAATGGGATGACTTAGAGACTGAAAAAAAATATGCCCTTGAGATGGCAAAGGAGATTCAACATGAAGAAAATAAACATTGAACTGATTTTCATCGCTCTTCTCTTCATAGGGTTAGGACTCTATAAAAATTGGAATACCCAATTGCTACAGACATCCAATCTTTACCTGTTAGTGATAGGATTGCTCTCTTCCCTGGTTGCGGTTTACCTGCGTCGCCTCTCCCAGCTTTTCTGGTGTTACAAATGGGGGGATATCAACCTGACACTGAAAGGAAACAAAAATCACTATCCTACAGAATGGATAGATTGGATCGGTTTGATCGTGTTTGTCTTTTTTCAGTTTGGATGGGGAAAACCGCTTTTATCCGATAAAACCGTTAAAAATCCGGATCTCAAAAAAAGAATAATCCTCCTGGTGACCGGCTTACTGGTAAACCTGATCGTAGCGTTTCTCGTTCTGATATTTATTCCTTATACAGAGTCTTTTTCTTTAACTTTTGCAGCTTTCCTGAAGCTATTTGCCCAAGTAAACCTGCATTACTTCTTGATTTCTTTAATCCCACTCCCGCCATTTGATCTTTGCTATCTATGGCTATCTTTCTGGAGCAAAAAAAGTAAGCCTCAAACAGTTGAAATTTACGGATTAACGCTGGTGTTTATCTTGATTTTCGTCAATATATTCCCGCAAATATTGCAAACCGTCTCCAATAAACTCCTATACCTGATCCTGGCTTGAATGTAATATTAAGCGCTAAATTCATTCAACCAGATTTGATAATCAAGCAGATCAATACTTTTATCCTGGTTAAAATCACAAGTAGAATCAAAATCCGGATGATTGTAATCCAATCCCATTTTTTTCATGAATAGAAAGAAATCGGCAATATCTGTTTTTTCATCCCGGTTAACATCACAGTTTAAATTCCCTTTTTTGGTGATGTTTAATTCCGGTAAAAATCCATGTATCCTTACCTTTTGTTTTTGGCTTGGGATTCGAACCAAAACTTTATGGGAAAAAACAGCTGGTCCCATCTTTTTGGAGGTTTTCGCATGGATACTTCCAATGTAAAATCGCTCCTGTAAGGGAATTTTTGAAGAAGGAATGACAATTTTCACGGAACCTGACTTAATCACAGGCAACTCTTCCGGTTTAAAGACAGGATTCAAATCGACACTTTCGACATTGATCTTGCTGTCGTCGTAATAAAAGGTGTATTCTATCTCATCCGTCTTTTCCATCATGACCGCAGAAAGCTGGAAGGAAAGGGGGGTTTCCGGTGCCTGGTTTTTGGAAATGCCCATGAACAAAGTGC
>JAQVYZ010000111.1 GCA_028708485.1 Caldisericia bacterium
GAAGCATTACGCCTGGCAAAAAAGCAGGGCAACCTGTTGATGAGTTTTATACAGAAAGGGTATACGATTACTACACGGTCCTACGGGTACTTGATTCGTGATTATATTTGTTTTGAACAACCGACTATTAAGACGCACGCTTCATTAAACCACTTGCTGAATGAAGCCTTGTTTCTCAGGCAGTTGACCAGACTCACTCAAGAAGAATGCTATGCGAATTCAGCAAAAAGGATTGAGAACGGCATCAAAGCGACTGAACGACTTTGGTATAACAAAAAATCCCGAGACCTTTATTATTGCGTTGATTCCTATTTAAAAACTTCTAGGACGGATTATCCTTTACTCACCTATCACGATTTATTAAGATTAATCCGATTTCATGAGAAGCATACGAAAGAGGACTTATCGGTTTTTATTCGGTTAGCGAGCTTTAAGGAGAATTGGTTGGTAAAGAAGAATCTCATCAAAGTCAGAAAAATCACCAAAACGGAGTAACATGAACAAATTACATCCAACAAAAGAGAATCTACCGGAAGATATCGTATTCAGACCAAAGAATTTTGATGAATATATCGGACAGAACACGATTGTTTCCAACCTGAAGATCTCTATGGAAGCCTCTATTCAGCGTAATCTTCCCATCGAGCACGTTCTGTTGTTTGGTCCTCCGGGTCTTGGGAAAACTTCGCTGGCGAGTGTGATTGCCAATGAGTTGAAGTCTAATATCATCCGAACGACCGCGACTTCCATTAAACGAATCATTGACCTGTTCTCGATTATTATGTCTCTGGATACCATGGATATCCTGTTCATAGATGAAGTGCACCGTCTGGACAAAAGGGTGGAAGAGGCTTTGTACAGCGTGATGGAGGATTACTCTATTCAGATTGTCCGGGGTAGCGGGAAGAACATTAAAGCGATGACGATTCCCTGTAATCCTTTTACCTTGATTGGGGCGACTACCAGGGCAGGATTACTGTCAAAACCATTCCGGGACAGGTTCGGGCATTCTTTTGCGTTTGAGTATTATCACATCGATGAATTGATCACAGTGATTCGCAGATTAGCCCCTAAACTGGATATACAGATTGAAGAGCCTGAAGCGGAAGAGATTGCCAAACGTTCCAGGGGTACGCCCAGGATTGCTATTCATCTTCTGAAGAGAGTCAGTGATTTTTCTCTCGTGAAGAAACAGAAGATAATTTCGATGAAAATCCTCCTGGATGCTTTTGATACCTTAAAAATTGACCAGATCGGACTGAGTGAACTGGACCGAAAATACTTGAAGATTCTCTTTTTAAAATCCGGCAGACCGATAGGGATTGATACAATTTGTGCTATACTTAGTGATGACAGAACGACATTAGAAGAAGTCACTGAACCCTATTTGTTGTCGATTAATTTTATCGAAAAGACAAACCGGGGAAGAGTTATCACCAGGGAAGGATTGCACTACTTGAAAGAGAACCAGATTTTGTTGAACCATGAGGAGCTGTTGTTTTGAAGCCGTCATTGCTTTTACATGTTTGCTGTGCTCCTTGCGCGATTATTCCGGTGGAGCATTTTGTAAAAGAATATAATGTGACGTTGTATTATTACAATCCCAACATCCACCCATACAAAGAGTACTTAGACAGACTCGATAGTGTCAGAAGGCTGTCAGATGCCTATAACATCACGTTGGTGGAAGGACCTTATGATATCCATGCCTTTTTGAAAACCATTCTGAATCATCCGGGGGAGCCTTCCCGGTGCCGGGATTGTTATTGGATCAGACTGGTGAAGTTGGAAGAGATGGCAGAGCAGATGGATATTCCCAATGTCAGTACCACGCTGCTTTATAGCATCTATCAAAAACATGATCTGCTGAAGGAAATGGCGTCAAAATTCATCCAAAAAAGGACTTTTCTATACGAGGACTTCCGGAACCAGTTTCGGAAAGGTGTTCAAATAGCAAAGGAAAGAAACTACTACCGTCAATCTTATTGTGGTTGCTTGTTCTCTAATTATGACCGATACCAAAAAAAACCGACCCATTAAGCATCAGACCCTGGAGAGCATTTTCACTAGGAATTTCAGAGCTCATAAAGGCGAAGTGTTTTCAATCATCGGATTAAAAACAGTCACCGTATTACCGGTGCTTTCCAGCAATATGCCCAAAGGAAGCATAGGTGTGTTGTTTTTTGATCAAAAGAAAGAGTTTGAGCTATTTCAATCTTACGTAAAGGAATTCGGTCATCAGGAAAGATTTCGGGTGTGGTTCCATGATGCGCTTCATCCAACGATCCGCTGGAAACCGGAACAGTTTGACAATATCTATCAGTTAGACGTCCAATACTTAATGGAAGAGCCGGTGTATATCCTGAGTTATTACCTCAAGCTCTTGAAACAGACCGGATCCTTGTCCATATTTCTGGAGTTTTCTCCCAAAACCGATCTGGTGTTGCATAGATTACTGCAAGAAGCTGAGATGGGGGAGATGGTTGGGTTGCTGGAAAAGGTAGGCTTTGAGAGCCAGTTCCTGATTCGGACGATTAAATTTCATGAACAACAATTTTTTGCAATCAAGTCAACAAAGGGGATGGTTACTAATGAATAAAATCATCGAACTTTTTATCTTATATTTTTGTAGTATGTAAAGAAATGAAAATTGGAGGAGAACTATGAGTAAAACTACGGATAATTTAAAAACTGCCTTTGCAGGTGAATCTCAAGCGTATCGCAAATACAAAGCCTTTGCCAAGAAAGCGGAAGAGGAAGGATTTCACAACGCAGCCAGATTATTCAAAGCTGCTGCTAAAGCAGAGAAAATTCATGCCCTTTCTCATTTGAATAATCTTGGCATGATCAAAAGCACTGCAGAAAATTTACAGGCTGCTGTACAGGGAGAAACATTTGAGTTTACTGAAATGTACCCGGATTTCATCCAGCAAGCCAAAGCTGATACCAATTCCAGCGCCGAAAGAGCCTTCCATTTTGCCAATGAAGCCGAAAAAGTGCATGCAAAGTTATATCAGAACGCATTAAATAACTTGAATGACACGACAGAAAAAGTTTACTATCTTTGCCCTGTGTGTGGATTTATCGAAGAAGGCGACCAACATGATCGCTGTCCGATTTGCGGAGCCATGAAAAGCCTATTTAAAAAGATTGATTAGTTTCTATTGAAATCTGTAGACCCATGTGGAAACAGATGGGTCTATTCGATTTCTTCGCTTGGAATCATCTCGACTTCCTTGACGTTCACTGTCAGGGAAGCACCATCGTTTAGTTCGATCACTACTGATCCTTTGATATAATTGCACGCTTTGATAGTACCTTCATACTCTTTGTATCGGACAGGGGTGCCGATTTTTGGAAATTCCCGGGCGATTTCACAATAGGTTTGGTGCTCGTAAGTCAAGCAACACATCAGTTTTCCACAGAGACCTGTTATTTTTAGCGGATTGATGTCCAAGTGCTGGTCTTTCACAGTTCGAATGCTGACGGTTTCAGGGATTCTCTGAAGCGACCGACAACAAATCTCCCGTCCGCAGATACCAAGGCCACCAATTAATACTGCTTTCTCGCGAGAGCTGATCTGCCAAAGCTCAATCTTGGTTTTGCTTTTTAGAAAAGTGTTGATCTCTTTGACCAACTCTCTGAAATCAATACGTTTCTCAGCTGTAAAGTACACGATTGTTTTGGATGAATCAAGCGTGTACTCCGCTTTTAGGATTTCCATCTCCAGGTTTAACTGGGAAGCTTTATTCTTACAAAATTCTTCGACCTCTTTTTCTTTGCGAAAAAGAATCTGTCCATGGTCTGAACCATGTTGCATGGAAGCATCTTCAATTGATGCCAGGTCTTCGTTGGGCGCTATCTCCCATTTTGGGGAACAAAACACGACACCAAACTCTTTTTCTCCCTGAACACGCAGAATTACCTTATCATCACGATTAGTATTTTTCCATCTCTCCGGTAAAACCGCAGGGATAACTTTCGTTTTTATGCGAACCTTACAAATCCATTTATACTCTTCCTGTTTCATGAAAACCACTTTCTATCATCATCTCAATACTGGGAAAGTATAATGGAAGATGCTCTATTATACAAATGTTGCAGATTTTCTCCAACTCATTACAATAAGCCTATGATGAGATATGAATTAACTGAAAAACAAAGAAATGTAAAAGAGTTGGCAAGGCATTTTGCTGAGGAAAGAATCAAACCCATTCGAGCAACTCTGGACGAGAAGGATGAATTTCCGGTTGAGTTGATGAAAGAGCTGGGTCGACTAGATTTTTTTAGAGTGTTTATTCCTGAAGAATACGGTGGATTTGGTTTTGGTGTATTTGAGCTTAGCTTAGTTATGGAAGAGATTTCCAGAGTGTGTGGCGGAGTTGGCACTTCTTTTGCAGTCAATGCTTTAGGCGCTTACCCGATTGTGCGATTTGGCTCCGACCAGCAGAAAGCTAAGTATTTACCAGATGTTGCTTCCGGAAAGAACTTCTGTGCTTTTGCGTTGACTGAAGTAGAAGCCGGATCAGATGTAGGAAATGTAAAAACAAGAGCTTTTCTGGAAGGTGACCATTACAGGATTCAAGGAACCAAGATATTTATTACAAACGGTGAAGTAGCGGATGTCTATGTTGTGCTTGCCTCTACAGATTCTAAACGAGGAATTCGCGGACAGACCGCTTTTATTCTCGAAAAGGGTATGCCTGGTTTTACTTTTGGCAAGAAAGAGAACA
>JAQVYZ010000112.1 GCA_028708485.1 Caldisericia bacterium
AATAATCTCAAATGCAAACGGAGCCAGCGCTTTTGGCCAGATGATTCCTTTTTCATCATGATGCTGTTCGATAACAGCAGCGATCATTCTGGTAATCCCTATTCCATAACAACCCATATACATTGGTTGCATTGTGCCTGATTCATTGACAAAGCTAGCATCAAGCGGTTTTGTGTAGCGGTCATTTAATAAAAACGTATGCCCCAATTCCAGACCATTTTGAATAAACACGCCTGCCCCACAGGTCGGGCAAGGATCTCCGGGCTGTAATTCTCGTATATCTTCTATTCTGTCAGCTTGCCAGTCTCTTGGATAATTCACATGAAGGTAGTGATGATCGGCTTTGGAAGCTCCAGTGACGGCATTTTGTACTTTTATAACGGCTGTGTCTGCAATGATCTGGTTTGCCGGTATGTCTACCGGACCCAAGAAACCGATCAAAGGATCCGATTCTGTTAAAAAGACCTCTTCACCGATCACTTTTTTCAGTTTCGTTTCATTCACACTGTCGTTTCCGCGCACAACGACATAGAAATGTTTTCCGGCGGTATTCTGGTACAAAAGAGTTTTGAGTATTTTATCAGGTGATTGGCTCAGAAACGCAGACACTTCAGCAATTGTTTTTTGCTGAGGGGTGGAAACAAGCTCTTTCGCCAGCAAATCCTCTATAGGGTTGTTGCTCTGCAGGCTTGTTTTGGCAGCTTCCAGCGTGGAAGCCCAACCGCAATGCGGACATAATGCATAAGCAGTCTCCCCAACGGAAGAATCCGCAACAAACTCATGCGAAAAGGATCCGCCAATCGCTCCGTTATCTGCCTCCACCGCTTTGATCTGCAAAGCACAGGCTTCAAAAATTCGGTGGTAGGTTTGATAAATATGGTGATACCCTTCTTCAAGGGAGGGTAAGGTGGCATGAAAGCTATACAAGTCTTTCATAATAAACTCTTTGGAACGAATAATCCCAAAACGCGGTCTTGGCTCATCCCGGTATTTTGTCTGTATCTGGTATAAGAATAACGGTAAATCCCGGTAGGATTGGACATCTCTGTGCACAACCTCTGTAATAATCTCTTCGTGAGTGGGGCCTAAGCAAAATTCTCGCTCTGATCGATCAATAAATTTGAACATCTCTTTCCCGTACAGATCCCATCGACCGGTCTTTTTCCAAGGTTCTGCGGGGAGGAGGGCCGGAAGTAGTAACTCGACACAACCCGCCTGGTTTAACTCTCTCCGGACAATTTCCATAATCTTATGCAATACAGTACAACCTATCGGTAGATAGGCATAAATACCGGTAGAAATCTTTCTGACCAATCCTGCGCGCAGCATCAGCTGATGGCTGATTGCTTCTGCATCCATGGGTGTTTCTTTCATGGTGTGAATATATTGTGAAGAGTACAGCATACTATCTCCTTCTTATTTACTTAATATAAAGACATCGATATACCCGCCTCGCCAACCACTGTTTGGAAGACGGCGCCAGAAAAACAGATCGATTTTATTATTCTTGATCGCTCCTCCGGTGTCTGCAGCGATAGCATAACCATATCCGGACACATACAGTTTGGTGTGTAAAGGAATCACTTTCGGATCTACCGCAACGATACCAAAACGGACTCGTCTGCCGGTAGCGGTAGTGAATGGATCAGAATCACACTGCGCCACAGTTGGATTGTAGGAGGAAGCGCACATCCGGATTTTTTTTAGGTAAGGACCGGAAAATTGAGCGGTGCCCAATGCGATAATCTCTTTTACGGGAGGCTTTAATGTCTTTTTCCAGAGAACCTGAGTCTGCACAAGCTCTCCATCAACAATTTTATTACGGAACCGTTTTCGAAGCTTTCCATTTTCCCCAGGTTGCCAGATGGCTTTTAACCCTTTTTCCACTAATGAATTCTCTTCCATCAACACCGTATAAGGGATCACAAAGTCCTTTTCGTATTCTTGATACCGAATCCGATGAATGACAATTAAATCATCTTTCTGTAGTGGGTGACTTAATGGGAAATTCATTTTATCGGTCTCAGCCAGTTCAATGGAAAGATTGAGCAGAAGCTTTCGAACCGTTGTCGGTTTTGAATAGAATGAGATCCATTTTCCATCGTATCGTAATTGCACCGGAAAACCCTCTTCATGAATAATGACTCTCTCTTTTGGCTGAGGAAGGATTTCCATAATAGGCAGCTGTAAATGGTTTGAATCGAAGGGTATGCCTCTGCCGGTTAGGGTATTGGCTGAAACAGAACCAGTATAGAGAGAGACCAAAGGCATAGAATACCCAACCATCACGACAGCCAAAATAAAAAACAAACAACCTTTATAAAAGCTTGAAAACATGCATTTCATCATTGTAGGATATAGTAAAAAGTCACTGGTTTGTCAAATGAAAAACGCTGTCCTTTTTTGGTTTTTATCCTATTTTCTTTACGGAAGCCGTTTTTTTTATTACACTTGCCGGTATGAATGATAAAAAATCGATGCATCCCGGTTGGATCATCCTATTGTTATTGGTACTGCCACCCGTCGGATTAGTTCTGCTTGGGGAACAACACCATATCAAACCTTTTTTTAAAATTTGTATTGGTCTTTGTTATGGACTGATCTTGTTTTTATTTATTCAGCATTATCAATTGGTTCCGAGGACAATGGTTTCAGAAACGCTCCGGCATGATGCAGAAAAAGTTCAATATAAGATGCTGCGCATAGAATATCCCTCCTCCTTACCGAATGGTCTCAAGGAATATGTTCAAAAGGAAGACACTGAAACATGGGTACAAGTATTCATCGAAGTGACCAATATCGGAAAACAAGAAATATATTATATTAGTTTAATAGACAGTCCTGTTTTGATAACGAAATCGGGATCGATCGATCCCGATTTAAGCTTATCCCATGAACCTTTCGGAGAGATCTCTCCGCAGGAAACCAAAACGGGCTACTTGGTATTTCGGCTTAATCCAGATCAAGCCCCCGTCACTTTTCAGATTGCTTCGTATTCTGCCAATTTACAATAGACACGACTCTTTTTTGATCATGGAGCTTCAAGAGAATTTCCACCTCTAATTCTGGATTTTCAGCATATTGAATCCAAAGAAGCGGAATAGTGACGTTGTCAGGGATTGGCTGATCATCCTTCCAACGGTAAGCAACATGACTTCCCATTTGACTATTGATCGTATTTACATAGCTTGGAAGAAGCAATAACCGTTTTTTTGGATTAGGGGGGATGGATTCTAAGGAAGCTAACCAGAAAACATAATCATCCGGTGTGTATTTTCTTTTCATGCCGGTTTGCATCATGAACCAATCTGTTTCCGGTTGTACCGACGGGTTTCCATCGATTGCCAGGTAAAGAACAACTGGATGACCAAATTCATGTGCCTGTTTGGTGAGGGAATAAAAAGAGGTTTGGAAATACTCTTCCCATTCCACCCAAATAGCGCCGTCTATTAAGAACAAATGGCTGTCCTGTAAAGATGTCTTTCCAGAAAGAGAAAGAGAAGTTGGAAATACCGGACTCCACTTCACAAAATGTACTGCTCTTTCTTTTTCATTGTAAGCGATCTGGTATCGAAAGAAATGAAAGAAAATGCTGGCAGGAAACCATCCGGATTCTATAGGTTGAGAAAGGATCTCTGTTTCCATCCAAGCAGATTGAATCCTTTTCTGTACGGTGATATGGTCGGCAAAGTACTCAATCCGGATCCCATTTTGTTCGTCCCAAGCAGAATAAATTGCTCCATTTTGCTGAGTTCGAATGGTGAGAAGTGCCGGAAGCATGGAAAGGTTCAACCAGGTTTGTCCCTTCTGTACTTTCAAAAAGCGGGAATCTATTTGTTTTCTGTTCACCTGGCACGTTTGTTGCCGAATAGAGTAGAGAATATGTTGTGTTTTCCAGGATGTATATTGCAAAGTAGGCATAACGGCAGTTTTAGTGTGCATCACCAATAACGGTACGCAACATTGTAAGGCCTGATTCCAATTGGTTTGGAGGAAGACAGCCATCGATCCGGTTTGACCAATGGTTGCCGATTGAGGCAGTTTCCATTTGAGCGGTTGCGATGGATCATTTGCCAGCAAAGCAGATCCGGTGTTCTCCAAGGAGAAGGCTTCCAATGTTAAGTTTTCGCCGGCATTCATCCAATAAGCCCGAAGTTGTAGTTTTTCAGGGGCAGTGGGAGATATATCTATATAGGAAAAAGCAAAGGTCCCTATCCGGAAGAGGCAATAGGGTAGCCGCTTTTCTTTTACGGTATCTATGACATCTTGCAATTTTTCTGTTGTGGTTGCATGAGCTTGCAATCCAATTGAGACTTCACAATTCGGGTCAATTTTTCGGATCGCTCCATCACAGATTCTGGAAACATACTCAGACGGATCCGATTCTGAGCCGTGATACGCCATGGGGGTAGCAAAATCGATGAAACTGGATAATCGTTCCCAGTTTTGTCCAAAATGAATCGCTGTGTAAGCTTCCGCAATTGCACCGGAAGAAACCAGCGTTAGTCCGATATCCGCCTTTGTTTTGTAGTGTAGTGTCCCTTTTACGGATGTAACAAATTCAGTGATGATATCTTCACGTATTTTTGCCCAAGCCACTACATCCGGATCATGTTGATCAGACTTCTGCAGAAGCGTTTTCCAGTCTCCCGGTTTGACAAATGTTTGGTAGGTCAAGGTCTGG
>JAQVYZ010000113.1 GCA_028708485.1 Caldisericia bacterium
TGTCATAATATTCAAAATCAAGGTCGGCACGAATCTTTAGGCCTGTTTCAGGAATCCATTCCTGGTATATTTTTCGGTAAGTTTCTCCTAAGGTGTCTAGCTTCCCATAATGAGTAAAAACTGCATAATTGCTGGCTGGAATTACCTTGCTAACCATACCTGAAGGAATTTTCTCCAGAGAGGTGACAGCAACGGAAGCAATGTAGTGAAAACTCCCTTCTTTATCATCAGGTAGCATATAGCACACTCCAAAAGCTGCTTCCATTGGAAATACTTTATTCGGGATTGAGGTAGTCATTTTATTGAATTTGTTCCACATTTCACCAATCTCGTTGTGTTTGTTCTCTCCGTAATATTCTAATCCGACAATAATAAAAGTATCACGGCGCATAATTTTTGGTTCCATCCCTGCCCCCCTATCAAATATTTATTCATAATTCTAACAGTTTGAGATTAATTTGACAGCATTTTTATCGCTTTATACGAGCTTCTGGCAAGCGGCGATGCTATCACTTCCTTAAAGCCGTATTCTAATGCTTTTTGCTTGTAATACTCAAACTCAACTGGTGAAACATACCTGGTTAATGGTCTGTGACGTTGGCTGGGTGGTAAGTATTGACCGATCACCATCAGGTCGCAAGCGACTTTTTTCAGATCTTTCAGAACAGATAATATTTCAATTTCCGTTTCTCCCAAACCAAGCATCATACCGCTTTTTGTGAAGATTGCAGGGTGCATTTTTTTTGCATTTTCCAGAACCTGTAAAGAACGCTCATAATTTGCAACGGGACGTACGCTGGAATAGAGAGAGGGAACAGTCTCAATATTGTGGTTTAATACAGCTGGATTGGCATTAAGAACTACTTTTAATGCTTCTGTATTGCCTTGAAGATCGGGAATCAAAACTTCAACAGGCAAGTCAGGTTTGCGTTTATGAATTTCCCTGATACTCTCTGCAAATACGCCGGCTCCACCGTCCGGCAGATCATCCCTGGTTACGGAAGTCAGCACAACGTAATGTAAATTGAGGGTTTCTACAGCTTCGGCAATGTGTTTTGGCTCATCCGGGTCTAACTTTTCTGGTGCTTCTTTGGTCACATTACAGAAAGTGCACTGTCTGGTGCAACGATTTCCCATCAACAAAAAAGTAGCTGTTCCGCTGCTAAAGCACTCTCCACGGTTGGGGCAGTTTGCTTCTTCGCAAACCGTATGAAGCGACAAATGCCTAATAAGTGAAAACACTTGATCATGAGTTTGGTTTCTTGTATTGGGCACTTTCAACCAGTCTGGTTTTCGGATCATTCAACTGCCTCCTTCTGCTGTAAGTACTGCTCAAATTCGTCAGGTGTAAGAATATGACAATTTTGGCAAAATAGTGATTCTATAATTCGGATCAAAGACTGTTCAACTTTTCCTCTGGATTGTTCTTTACCGGTAAGCTGGCGAAGGGAAGTAACGCCTTTATCGGTGATTCCGCATGGATTAATCCATTTAAAATGGTTTAAATTAGTATTGACATTCAAAGCAAAGCCATGCATTGAGATAAAATGACTGATTTGGAAGCCAATCGCTGTTACTTTCTGATTGCCTACCCATACACCGGTATACTGATCGTCATGCCTGGCTTCTATATGATAGTCATCATGAAGCAAACGCAGAAAAATTTCTTCGATTTTATAAATAAACTCTTTGATGCCTTTTGCGTATCGACGTATATCAAATATTGGATAACCTACCAGCTGACCGGGACCATGATAGGTCACATCGCCCCCTCTTCCGATTTGAAAAATCTCCACTCCCTGTTTTTGAAGCATTTGCCTGGAAAAAAGCACATTTTGAATATCTCCGTTTTTGCCGATCGTTATCGTGGGAGGATGTTCAAGTAACAGCAGTGTATCTTCCAATTTGTTCTGTTGTTTGAGTGCATGTACTCTTTCCTGAAGTTCTAATGCAGGTTTATAAGGTAATAACGGAAAAGAAACTATTATCATTAGACCTACCTTTTTTCTTTGCTATGATTCGATTGAAAAGGAATCAGGATATGAAACTGACTTCCTTTCTTAATTTCTGATTCTGCCCAAATCTCACCATCATGCCAATTGATGATTTGCTTGCTGATAGCTAATCCGAGACCGCTACCACCAGGTGAAGTCTGATTGGTGGAATTGATTTGACTGAAGGAAAGAAATAGTTTTTTCATGTCTGTTTGTTTAATTCCAATCCCAGTATCGCTGACTATGATATGTAATTTGTCTTCTTCTGGAAAAGCTTCTAATGTAATAGACCCCTGATCGGTAAATTTGATGGCATTGTGCAATAAATTGATTAATACTTGCATGATTTGGTCTGAATCAGCATAAAGCTTTGGAAGATTATCGTTGACTTTCCACTTCATTTCGAGATTCTTCTCGTTTGCATGAAGTTTCATAGTTTCAAAAGCTTCCATGAGTAAGGGTATAGGATCGATATTATGCGGAGAATAAATCATTTTCTCGGTATTCTGCTTTTGAAAGTCCAATACATTGTTGACAATCCGACTTAATCTGGTGATATTTCTCATCCCGATTTCAAGGGTTTCTTTCTGGGTAGCATTGATTTCGCCAAGCAGTCCGTCTGAGACAATATGAATGCTTTCCTTGATTGCAGTAAGAGGGGTTCGAAGCTCATGGGAAACAGTGCTAATAAAATCAGTTTTCATTTTTTCTAACCGTTTAAGCTCAGAAATATCAAATGCTGATCCACGGTAACCGGTAAATTTACCATTTTCAAAAATCGGAAGGGCATTGACGATGCAATGTAAAGAAGATTGATCGTTTGCCTGAATAGAGATTTGAAAATCACTCAGGGAAGAATGAGAGACGAAAAGATCGGAAATCACATTCAGCGTTGTATTATTATTGCTTTTTTCATATTTAACCAGGTCAAAAAATTTTATTTTATTGATCAGAAATTCCGGTTCATATCCTAGAATATTGTGGATGTAGGGACTGATATAGGTGATATATCCTTCCTTGTCTACCTCCCAAAAAACTTCATGTGCCAGTTCAGTCACCTGGTCAAAACGCTTTTGGCTGTGTTGAAGTTCCAATTGGGTAGTGGAATGATCAATAAATTCTCCTATCATCGAAGAAGCTATTCCGATGGAGTTAATTTCGTCCATAGACCATATCCGTTTAGAAATGCAAGCATCGAATCCAAGAAAACCCCAGAATTTTTGATGGATTATGATGGGATGTATGAGAATAGACTGAACATTTCGTGAACTAACAATGGACCTGAGTTGTTCAGAAAAATCTTCTATATGACCACTGACATACTTACCGTCTTTTAAGAATGAATACCAATGGGAAGGAAAAATCTTGCAGTCAAATGCCTGAAGGTCTTGATGCGTGAATTCATTGGTAATACTTTTTTGATTCCACTCCCATTTTTGAAAATAATATTCCCGATTGCTTTCCGGATCAGTTTCGTTCTTATAAATATATACTCGATCAACCCGGAATAATTCACCCAAAACTTGCAGACTGGACGAGATTGTGTTTTGAAGAGAATTAGAAGAAATATAATGACGGCTTAATTCAAGAAACTTCGAGAGTATGTTTTCTTTATGGATAATCTGAGATTCTTGCCATTTTCGATTTGAAATGTCTGCTATACGAATCAAGGTTCCTGTTTTGCCTTTGTATCGGGATTTTGTGGTTAAAGCATGGGATGTCATTTCAAAACTCTTAGTGATTGAATCAGAATATCGCACATTGAACTCAAATGGCATCTCATACTGCTGGATCTGTTCTTTCTGAATAGCAGGAATTAAAGTAAAAATATCCTTGCCGGTGTCCATTTCAGAAATATGAAACCATTTGCTAATGGAAGGGTTTGAAAAAATCAATCTATGTTGAGTATCAAGAGCAATCACGCCATCAGGCATCTGATCGAACAGAACTTGATTGGCTATAGGACGGATACTAAACAAATTAAATTGATAAACTGTAAACGCGCAAATGACAGAGCTTATCGTAACGGCAATCGCTGAGAAATCAAGATTGTCGATTGGTGTCCAGTTAAATAAGTATGCCATACTGCTGATCAAAGGTATTAATGCAGCTATCATTAGCCAGATGATTCTATATCGGAAGAGGGATCTTTGATTATAAGCATAGATTAGAAGCAGAAAAAAGCTAATTCCGACTAGTATATATGAGTAAACAGCAAACGTAATCACTCCTGATCCATGATGATAAATTAACCGAGGAACAAGTTTTGACTCTTCGATATGGCTCCAAATAAGGTGATGTTGTTCATTCGTAAAAACCATACCGAGTACTGCAAATGGAATAAGAAGTAACCATCTAAAAAAACCTATTTCCAACCAGTGAATTTTATTTATATATCCATATACAAAGGAAAAAAAGAAAGGACTGATAAATACAATGCCAATATAGGAGAGTTTAGAAAGTGTTATTTTTGTTGGAGTAGAAAAAGACAAAAGTTCTAATCCCTGAAAAAACATCCATATAGTTAGGGATAACATTAATAACGCAAAACAGAAAGCGCCTGGTTTTTCTCTTATCAAAAAAGTTTTGTAGAAGAGGATTAATGTGAGAACACATGATAAAAACAGAATTGATGCTAATAATAAATTTAATTCCACATATCCCCTCCGGACATCTATTTTACCATA
>JAQVYZ010000114.1 GCA_028708485.1 Caldisericia bacterium
ATTACAAAGAATACCTCTGAACAAAGCTGGTCCAAAAGCAAGTCCGGCTTTTGTCTGGGCAATCTTCATGGCAGCAGCACCAATTTCAGGAGTTGCTTCCCATAATCCGGTTCCAAAATAAAGCCAGGCCACCAGCAAAGCGCCAATGAAGTTAGCAATAAAGACAATAATCCAATTCCTGAATAAAGCGCTCCATGGTACTGTTTTGTTCAAAGCAGAAAGCATAATCAGGTTATTTCCGGTAAATAACTCAGCACCACCGATGACAACGAGCATCAGGCCAACGCTGAAAACACTACCGCTCAGGATCTTGCTTAAACCATATCCTAAAGTATCAGCGGTGCCAACTCCTGCCAGGGTAGAAATCATACCTCCAAACCCAATGAAAGCACCTGCCAAAATTCCGAGAACCAATAAATAAGTAAACGGAGCTTTCGCTTTCTTCACACAAATTGTCTCAGTAAAATTCTCTGCTACTTGCGCTGGGGTAAAACAAAGTTGATCCATAATCTCTTACTCCTTTCTAATATTTCGATCTATTTTTTCTGAATATGACAGGCTGCAACTTTAAATTCAGGAATCTTGGCTACCGGATCAAGCGCTGCGTTGGTTAACATATTGGCCGGTGCTTCACTGAAATGGAATGGAATAAACACGACTCCTTTTTTCGGTCTCTCGGAAATTCTTGCGTTTAATTCCAGCTTACCTCTTCTTGTAGTGACAATCACAAGATCGTTTGCTTGAATACCAAGTTCTTTTGCATCCAAAGGATTAATCTCCACATAATTCTTTGGGACGAACTCATTCAGCACACTGGTTCTCCTGGTTTCGTTACCGGAATGGAAATGGTATAAAACTCTGCCGGTAGTAAGAACGAACGGATAATCAGTATCGGGTAATTCCTGAGCAGGTTTAAAATCGATCGCATGCAACAGTCCTCTTTGGTTGGGTCGTTTGGTGACGCCATCTTTATGAAGAATGGGTGTACCCGGATGCTCCAGGGTAGGACAAGGCCATTGTAAACCTGATTTCTCAAGTCTTTCCATGGATATACCTCCATAGGAAGGAGTCATTTTGTTAATCTCGCGGTTGACATCCTGGACAGAGTTAAATCCAAGGTCATATCCCATTTTCTTGGACAGCAGTGATACAATTTTCCAATCATCCATAACGTTGGGATCATGTTTTCTGACAGGCCTAAGCAGTTGAACACGTCTCTCGGTGTTGACGAAAGTTCCGTATTTTTCATAAGTAGAGGCAGAGGGAAAAACAACGTCGGCTACTGCAACGGTTTCGCACATAAAGATATTTTGAACAGCGATGAACTCAATTTTATCAAATCCTTCGCGCACGGCAGTAATGTCTGCATCAGTCATCAATGGATTTTCACCCATTATGTAGGCTGCTTTCAATTCTCCGGTAAGTCCTTTTTCGCCGAACAAAGTAGCTTGTAAACCAATCTTATCAGAAAGTTTCACTTTCCATTCAGTCTCAAATTTCTCTTTTGCAGCCGGATCAGTCACTGACTGATAACCGGAGTAAACGTTCGGAAGCGCACCCATATCACAAGCTCCCTGTACATTCGCCTGACCGCGCAATGCCATAATACCGGCGCCGGGTTTTCCTAAATTGCCGGTTAATAAAGAAAGATTGGCTATGGAGAGCACATTATCTACACCAGTGGAATGCTGTGTGATACCCATAGAGTAGAAAGTCATCATGCTTTTAGCTTTTCCGATAATAAGGGCTGCTTCTTTGATCAGTTCAGCCTTAACACCAGTAATTTCAGCCACTTTCTCTAAGGGGTACTCACTGATTTTTTGCTTAAAAGCATCGAAGTTTTCAACATGTTCTTCAATGAATTTTGTGTTTTCCAACTGTTCATCCAGAATGATCTTCATAATGCCGTTTAACAAGGCAACATCTGTTCCGGGAGTATGTTGAATATGGATCTTGGCATGTTTTGTGATATCCGTCTTTCTTGGATCACAAACGATCAGAGTACAATTGGATTTTCGCAAATGCTCCTTCATGATCTGCGCTATCACTGGATGAGTTTCGGTCGTATTGGAACCAATATCAAAAAACACATCTGAAGCACTGAAATCAGAATAAGAGTTCGTAGCTGCGCCTGCACCAAATGATTTGGCTAAGCCAGCAACTGTTGATGAATGACAGAGTCGGGCGCAATTATCAATATTGTTAGTGCCGATAGTCGCTCTTGCAAATTTCATGATAGCATAATTATCTTCGTTGGAGCAACGGGAGGATCCCAGTACACCAATGGAGTCAGATCCATATTTTTCTTTTATCTCACTTAAACGTTTCGCGGTGTAATCCAGAGCTTCTTCCCAGGAGGCTGGTTCCAGCACGCCATTTTTCCGGATGAGGGGGGTGGTTAATCTGTCAGGATGCTGGGTGTACTCATGTCCGTATCTTCCTTTGACGCAAGTTCTGCCATTATTTAATGTCGGATCACCAATAACGCCTTTTGCCATGATCAGATTATCAGCAGAGTCCTTGTAGATGGATAGATTACAGCCAACTCCGCAGTAAGCACAGGTTGTGTCTGTTTTGGTAAAATCTTTCAATTTCCCTTTGCCGACACGGGTTTTTTCAATGAGTGCACCAACCGGGCAAGCTTGGACACACGCAGCACAGAACTGGCAAGTGGTACTTTCCAATGGTAAATCAAATGGAGTAGATACTTTAGAGAGGTGACCACGATTGGCTATCGCAATGGCTTCTACTTGAGCGGTGTTCATACAGGCGTTTACGCATCTTCTGCACAATACACATTTCTGCTCATCAAACAGAATGAATGGATTGTCTTTCCAGGCATTTTTTTTAAGTGTGGATATTTGGTCCTCTTCTGTTAAATAACGACTTTTTTTCACGCCGTACTGATACGCTAAATCCTGCAAAGTACAATCCCCGTCTTTATCACAAGTCATGCAGTCTAACGGATGATGAGCCAGCGCTAATTCCAGGTTCATTTTTCTGGCTTTATAAATTGCTTCTGATTCGGTGGTAATTTTCATACCTTCATAGATGATCGTATTGCAGGCTCTATCAAGCGTTCTAGATTTTTCCACTTTCACCACACAGATGCCGCAGGAACCTTCGTCGCTTACTCCTTGTAAATAACAAAGCGTTGGAATGGCTATCCCGGATCGGTTACAGGCTTCCAGGATAGTGATGTTGCCAGGGAACGTGTAGTTTTTTTCATTGATGATGATATTGACATCGTTCATATTAATTCATCCCCTTCAAATTAGATTCTGATGCTACGGTGTCTGTCTCAATCGGACAAACATGAACCGGACATTTCTTTTCATGTATATGAATTAAAATCTCCTCACGGAATTTCTTGAGTGCCTGGACTAAAATATTCGGAGCAGCTTGTCCGAGTGGACAAAAGGAAGTACTGTTCATTGTTTTGGCTAAATCTTCCAGTGTGGCAAGGTCTTCAGGTTTTCCTTCTCCATAAGAAATTCTATCCAGTATTTTCACAATCTGATCATTCCCGACACGGCATGGAGTACACTTCCCACAACTCTCATGTCGGAAAAACTGGGCGATATTCAGGAGAACATCCACAATACATCTCGTTTCATCCATCGCTACGATGGATCCGGATCCTGGCCCAGCTTCAATTCTGGCTAAGGATTGAAAGTCTACGGCTGTATTCAACTCCGAAGGCAAAATCAAAAATCCTGAAGAGCCTCCCAAAATAATTCCTTTTAATTTTTTATCACCTTTAATCCCTTGCCCGATATTATTCACAATATCACCGATTGTTGTACCAAATGGGATTTCCACCACACCTTTCCAGTTTAGGTCACCCATTAAGCTAAAGAGTTTGGTTCCTCTGGAGCCTTCCACTCCAATTCCTTTGAACCAATTGCCACCCTTGGCAATGATCAATGGAATGTTAGCTAAGGTTTCCACATTGTTGACAACTGTAGGTTTCATCCACAAGCCAGCGGTAGGGGGGTAGGGAGGTTTTTTTCTGGGTTCACCCCTTTTTCCTTCTATGGATTCTATTAGGGCAGTTTCTTCACCGCACACATAAGCGCCTGCCCCTTTGTGGACAAAAATATCAAAGGAAAAGGAGGTACCGAGAATATTGTTTCCTAATAAACCATACTGTCTGGCATCCAGAATAGCTTTTTCCAGTCTGCGAATGGAGAGATCATATTCTCCCCGGATGTAGATATAACCAATTTTTCCACCGGTAGCGTAACCGGCAATCATCATTCCTTCCAGGAGTTTATGCGGATCCCCTTCCATGATCTCCCTGTCTTTAAAAGTTCCCGGTTCCCCTTCATCAGCGTTACAAATCACGTACTTCATCTCATTGACAGATTTTGCAGTGAAATCCCATTTCATTCCAGTGGGAAATCCGGCACCGCCACGCCCTCTTAATTCAGAGGTTTTTACTTCCTGGATGATTTCCTCCGGTTTTAAGGAGAATAAAGCTTTCTCTAACGCTACATAACCATCTTGGGCGATGTATTCATCTATATTTTCCGGATTGATGATGCCTACATTTTGTAAAACAAACCGTTGTTGGATATCCTTAATGTACTGTGTTTCGTATGTTCCTCTGGAAACATCCTGGTTTTTAAATGGGGCTAACCATTTTGAGACCACTCTTCCTTTT
>JAQVYZ010000115.1 GCA_028708485.1 Caldisericia bacterium
CCCTCCCATGGTGGAAACTACTTCACCAACCCTTTCCAAACAAGCAAAGAGATCTTCTTTCGCTTCTGATCCCAAACCACCCATGACAGAGGCAACTTCCTTTGCGGAAACCTATTCTCAAGATAGATTTTTACAGAAAGAAGAAGAGATGCTTTCGGTTAAACAAAAAAGAACCAATTTTTTTTGGATACCCTTGGTGCTTTTTGTATTAGTGGGTTTTCTGGTGATAGGATGGTTTCTTTGGGAGAATAAAGAGACATGGATGCAGAATGGGATTGAGGTTCTTTTACCCACCAAACCGTATCAGGTAAAAAGCTTTCAGGAGAGCACCTTTAAGGTACAAACAAAATCCAAACAAGTGGAAACGATAAAAATAGATACCATCGACAAGGGATTAAACTCGAAAATCCAAAAACTAGACCAAAACCTGTATATGATTTACTTTTACCCCTCCATTTTCCTGAATAAGGCTTCCTTGCCGGTTTCTATCATTGGATTAAATCAAAAGGATAAGGAAGTTGTGAGAACTCCATTGATACTTGAATTAAATAACGATACGATGGTGTATTTGGTGATTAATCCTGCTACAAAGCAGATACAAAGAGTCGATGCAAAAGGAACCATTTCAAATAACCTGGATGTAGCTCCTTTGAATATACAGGAAGAGATGTTTCTGCCGATTCGGAATCTGATCACTTTTTTTAACGGAAAGCTTTCTTATGATTTTACTCAGGAAAAATTAACCATTACAGGATTGAATCAGCACACATACCAACTATACCTTTTCAAGGATAAATACCAGATTGATGATAAGGTAATTAAGGAGAAAACACCTTACATCGAACGAGAAGACATTGGATATTTACCGGTGAAATTTTTGACCGAAAAAATGGGATTTTTTATCGAAACCTCACGGGATTCTTCCGGGAACGAAGTGATCATGATAGCGAAGGTAGAGTGAAATGGCCCAAAACGATGCAGAGTTAAGCGCAAAGTTATCTATTTTGCTTGCTTTCTCGAATTCGGACGAGCTTTCTCAAGTAAAATCCGCTTTCCATCACGAACCGGATGTGTTTGTGGAAGATGCTCTGTCAGATGGTTTTCTTCTGAGTAATAAGATCAAGGCGATGACTCCGGATGTATTGGTGTTGGATTATCATCTGCGCAATATCATTATGGGAGATTTCCTGGAAGAAGCCACGATTCGATACCCTACCACCATTATTGTTTTGATCGTTAGCGAAGCAGACTTAGTTGATTTAAGGAAGTTAATCAGTGTTTCGATCCGAAATATTGTTACCAGACCGATTAATTTTACTCAACTTCCCAATTTAGTCAGAAGTTTTTTTATCGCCAGTTTTAAGGATAAAAAACACCAAGCGTTAGATATCTCTGAGAGAAAGCCTGGCATGATGATTGCGATTTCCGGTTCCAAAGGGGGAGTGGGGAAATCCATCTTAAGCGCTAACTTGAGTCTTGTTCTTTCTAACCTGGCTGAAAAGTATAAGGTGCTATGTATTGATTTCTGTATTCCCTATGGCGATCAGAAGGCGATATTGGGCATATATCCAGAAAAATCTCATTCTATTGTAGATTTGATTCCCATTGCTGATGAATTAACACAAGAGAAAATTAAATCAGTCGTTGTTCAGAGTCAGTACTACCCTCATTTTGACGTATTGCTTTCTCCGAATAAACCCATTAATATGCATGAGATGAGTTCTGGTGCAATAAAGCGCATTTTCAGAACATTACGTCTGTTTTATGATTTTATTGTGATTGATATGAATCCTTCGTTTGATGATCTGAATAGGGTCGTTTTTGAAAAAGCGGAAAAAATCTTGATTTTGTTTACCCCGGAAATACATTCTATCTATCGGTTAGTGAACCAGTTGAAAGAGTTTCAATGGATGAAAATTAAAGCACCACCGGAAATTATTTACAACCGAAGATCAAAAAAAACCGATCAATCGGTTGCGAATTTATTATCCAGGGTATTGCCTTACCCTATTTTCGCCAGTATCACTGACGATCCGAAGAATTTGCAGCTTTCCCTGAACCAATTGTTCCCAGTGGTGACGAAGAAGATACCGATTCGGCGCGATATCATGGCGATTGCCAGAAAAATTGTGGAGTGGTATTTAGAATTATGAGTAATAAACCAAAAGATCTGATTTTTTCACCTCAGGATTCAGAAGAATTTTACTATTATATTCGATTATATGTTTTCAGTGAAATGTCACCTGCTGAGATTTTACGAGAGAAATCGCTCTCTCCGGAGCATATCAAAGAGGAGATTCGTGCTGTCGCGCTGAAAGGCATACAAGAATCTAAAAGGGTACTGCCGAGTGAATACCAGGACCAGCTTATTTCACGCTTGATCAATGAGATATTTGGATTTGGCATCATCCAGCCGTTATTGGACGACAAGAATGTGACTGAAATCATGATTATTTCTCCTGACCAGGTATATGTTGAGCAGAATGGTAAATTAACGCTGACAGACCTGAGATTTGAATCAACCTCGCAGATCATACAGATTATTGATAGGATTGTGAGTCCACTTGGCAGGAGAATTGATGAATCGAGTCCATTAGTGGATGCACGGCTACCCGACGGCAGCAGAATCAATGCTGTTATCCCTCCCATTGCGGTAAAAAGCCCTACACTGACTATTCGTAAATTCAAAGATACGATTCTGGATTACCAGAGTTTAATTAGTTATGGTTCTATGACACAAGAAATGGCAGAATTGATTAATTATTTCGTTAAATCCAGGCTAAATATCCTCATTTCCGGAGGAACCGGTTCCGGCAAAACTACCCTTTTGAATGTTTGCTCTTCATCAATTCCTGCAGATGAGAGAATTATTACTATTGAAGATTCCATCGAGTTAAAGTTAAAACAACCTCATATCGTTTCCCTGGAAGGAAGACCGCCTAATATTGAAGGACAAGGGCAAATTACTATACGGGATCTGGTGATTAACTCGTTACGAATGCGGCCGGATAGAATTGTAGTGGGCGAAGTGAGAGGTCCTGAAGCTTTTGACATGCTTCAAGCCATGAATACCGGTCACGATGGCTCTTTGTCTACCATTCATGCGAATACTCCGAAAGATGTCATCTCCCGTTTAACTTCCATGATTTATATGGCAGGCTTGGATATGCCTGTTAGCGTGATACGCGAGATGATTTTCAGCTCCATCGAGTGTATTATCCAGACTGCCAGACTCAGCGATGGATCAAGAAGAATACAATCTATTACAGAATGTTATGACTTTGACGGGCAAGATATCAAACTGCATGATATTTACCGGTTGAATATAACCGGGATCGATGAAAAAGGGCACACCCAGGGGGATTATGTCTATGAACCTTATGGAACCAGAATAAAAAAGAAACTCCAAAACTATATGAGAGTCACTGAGGACAGAGTGAATACCACTATTGACCAGTCAAAGACACTGGAATATATTCTTCAGCAATTAAAACAAAAACCAGAGAAAGAATAAGATGGGTATTATTCAAAAAAAAGCCAGCGACATTCTCTTTTCGAATATCCGGAAAAAACAAAGCAAAGAAAACAAAACGGAACCGGAAAATTTTTCAACGGATGCTGCTTTATTTGGATTACAAATTTCCAAAGTGGTTTTTCTTCTTCTGATGATCGGTTTTTTATTGATGGTGTTCATCATTGGTTTTTTCCTTTTCAGGAATTTCATCATGGCTGGCTTAATGACCTTTGGCACTCATTTTGGACTTCGGTATTTTCTTACGTTGAAACGAAAACAGAATGAAGAACGCTTTTCAAGACAGCTGCCGGATACATTGACTGCCATTGCAAATTCTTTGAAAGCCGGTTTTTCTCTTGATCAAGCTTTTGAATTTGTTACGGTTTCAATGCCGGACCCGACGCGTTCTGAGTTCTCGTCGGTGCATTTAAAATACAGAGTGGGTTACACTCTTGGAGAATCTTTAAAAGAACTTGCTCAAAAGTTTAATAACACAGAAGTGAATTTATTTGTATCAAGCTTGGTTTTACAGAATCAGGTCGGAGGTAACGTGATTCCTTTTCTGACAGAATTAAGCGATATTATTCGCGGGAGAGTTCTTTTAAAAGATCAAGTTGCTGTGGGTACAACGCAGCAGCGCATGACTTCGATGATCATCTCTTTACTGCCATATGGACTGCTTGTGTTGATGCAGTTATCCGGGTACAATGCTCTGACGACTACTTTTCAAGGAGTACTTGTCTTAATTTTAGCCATCATGATGCAGGGAATTGGTCTGTTTGTGATCAATAATGCCATGAAGATTGATATTTAAATGGAATTGATCAGTAAAACTCTGATTTTTCTCATTGGTATGCTAGGATTATTTTTTTTCCTGTTAAAAACCATAACAACCAGGAACGAAAGAGCAAAGCGTCTTGCTGAGCAAGTGTTTGTTGACCAGAACAAAGCGAAACTGGGCAAAAAATCAAAAAATGCGATTATCTCAGCTCTCAATAATCTCTCCAAAGCGTTTTACAAGTTATTCTTCTGCTTTAATTGGATCACAAAATTGGTTAAACCTGATAAAGCCAAGAAAATTGAAATAAAACTTGAATTAATCGGTAATCCATTTAACTGGACACCAATCGAGTTTGTTAAGCTCCAGTT
>JAQVYZ010000116.1 GCA_028708485.1 Caldisericia bacterium
ATGCTTCCATGTGGTCGGGCATACGAACCAAAAACTGGGATGCCTGCACAATGCCGATTTTTACGCTTCATGCCTCACAACATAATCCCAGAGAAGCTTATTACCAGAGATACCGTCAAAGAATCGCCCATAAATACAGCTATTATGTGGATCTGTTCAAAGTCATTTCCTGCACGGGTTGCGGAAGATGCAGCCGTGTTTGCGGTGCCGGAATGAATATACTGGAGATCCTGACCCGGATTTCAAGCCTGGCTAAAAAGGGAGGAAAGTAGATGAGTGAGAATATTTACAAACCTTATTTAATGAAAGTGGCAGAGGTTCGAGACGAAACCCCTGACATTAAAACGCTCAAGCTTGAATTCCTCAATCCCGCGGAAGGGGAAGCGTTTTCGTTTAAAGCCGGACAGTTCGGACTCTATTCTGCCTTTGGTGCCGGTGAATCCACATTCTGTATCGCTTCGGCTCCTACCCGAAAAGGGTATATTGAGTGCACTTTCCGTGTTGCCGGCAGAGTCACTTCTCAGTTACGGGATGTCAATCCGGGAGACACGATAGGATTCAGGGGACCATACGGTAATACCTTTCCTATCGAGGAGAAATTTTTCGGCAAGAGTATTACTTTTGTCGCCGGCGGAATTGCCTTACCCCCTGTCCGATGCGTCATCTGGAACGTGCTGGACCTTCGTAATAAATTCAAAGACATCAATATTGTCTACGGTGCGAAGACTTATCAGGACCTGGTGTATAAAGATGAGCTTCAGCAGTGGCAGGATGCAAAGGATATCAACTTAATCAAAACTTTGGATCCCGGAGGAGACAAAGCGGAATATGGCTGTAACAACTGGGACGGTAAGATGGGATTTGTCCCCACCGTCTTGAAAGAATCAGGGATTAACGGTAAGGGCGGTATCGCGGTTCTTTGCGGACCCCCGATCATGATTAAGCTGTCATTGCCGGTTCTGGTTGAGTTAGGTTTTGCCAAAGAAGATATCTACACCACGCTGGAAAATAAGATGAAATGCGGATTAGGAAAATGTGGACGCTGTAATGTCGGCAGTTTCTACGTCTGCAAGCATGGTCCTGTCTTAACCGCTGCCGATTTGGCAACGATGCCCGATGAATTCTAAATCACCTCATTTTTGGTACAGGGGACAGTCCCCTGTACCAAAAATGGATTAATCATTTAATGCAGTTTTTTCACCATTTTTGAGATCATCTTCCATTTTTTGCGCCTGGCTTCGAGTTCCCAGTAATTCTCGCGTGAAGATTGGTATTGCAATTCTTTCTGCAGTTTATGGTAACTGTCCAATCTCGCTTGAGGCAACTTTCCTTTTTCTATGGCATCCTTCACGGCACAGCCAGGTTCCGACTCATGCTGACAATTCTGAAACCGGCAGCCTTGAGACAGCGTTTCAATATCTGCAAAAGTGCTTGATAAACCTGCCGTATCTCCCCAAAGCTGTATTTCCCTGAGTCCGGGTGTATCCAGAAGCAATCCCCCCTCAGGCAGTAAAAACAGCGACTTCCTGGTGGTAGTGTGACGGCCGTGTGAATCATCTTCCCGAATCGATTGCGTCGATTGGATTGATTTCCCCAATAAAGCATTGGTTAATGTTGATTTGCCAACGCCCGAAGAACCAATCAGGATAATGGTATTCCCGGTTTGACAGTAAGACCGGACAGATTCCAAACCTGTCATCTGTTTCGCAGAAATCATGTGAATCGGGGCGCCGATAGCCACCGCTTCCGCTTCACGTAACCGATCTTCTGCCTCACCGCATAAATCCGCTTTATTGAGTAAAATCACCGGTTGAATATTGTTCTCCCAAGCGATCACCAGGTAGCGTTCCAGTCTTCTGGGATTAAAATCATGATCCAGGGAAGTCACGATAAACGCAAAGTCGATATTGGCACCCAGTAATTGAGCTTCCTGTTTTGTATTCTGCTTTCTCATCAGAGAATTAGCTCGTTGGCATAGACAATGAATCACGGCATTAGAACCGGAAGATGGCTGTAGAACTACCCAATCTCCTGTTACAGGATAATCGGCTGAAGAAAGGCTCTCATATCGCCATCTTCCTGAGATCTTACCGTTCATTTCACCAAATTCAGTTATAATCTGGTATAGGTCAACTGACTGTGACAGAATTCTTCCCGGAATCCAGCCAGGTTGTTTGATGATAGAAAACTTATTCTGCCACTCATTATTCCATCCGTATTGATGTAAATCCAAAATATCCTCCAAAAAGTTTGTGTAGTCATTTAGTTCATTAGGAAGGACATACCTGGCGTTTTATAGATTTTAAAAAGATGCTGCTTGAGGATTAGTGTATACGGAAAAACAGCAGGCATGTCCATATAACCGATTTCATCATTATTTCTTTCATCAACACACCTCCGTTGCTTATTCTGAAATAAACGACCAGCATTCTGGTTCATGTCGACCACTTTTCATTTTCAAAAATCCTATGCATTAAATTTATTACCCTGGTCGAATTTAGTCAAGATCAGAATATACTTTTTTCTTCCTCATGGACCCGCCAGTAAGAATAAGCTTGTAGGATGAATGTGCCAACCTATCCAGTATGGCGTCGGCAATGGTTTGATTCGGAATCAAGTCATACCAGTTTTCAAGAGGTATTTGACTGATTATCACAGTGGAAGCAGAGCCATCGCGATCTTCCAGTATGTCAAACAGGTATTTGGATTCTTCTTCTGTCCAGCTGGTTAACCCCCAGTCATCCAGAATAAGAAGCGCTGTCTTGTTTAGTTTTTCCATTAGTTTCAAATTGGAACCGTCTGCATGAGAAAGCTCTATTTTCTGAAGCAGTCTGGATAGCCTTTCATACCTAACCGAGTAGTCCATCCGGCATGCTTTTTGGGCTATAGCCGAGGATAGGTAGGACTTACCTGATCCAGTGGGTCCAATCACGATTACGTTCCTATGATCCGCAATCCATTGGCATTCAAGTAGACTGGTCATCGTATTCTTGTCCAGCCCTCTCGGTGTTCTGTAATCAATATCCTCGGGACAGGCATTCGTCTGTTTGATCTTCGCAACATGCAGACGCCTTTTTAATTTCCTGGCTTTTCGTTCTTCCCATTCCCTCTCTACCAGAAACGCAAGTCTGTCTTCAAAAGACAGAGATAAAAGCTCTGGTTGCTTGTTCTGTTCATCCAAGGCTTCTGCCATACCCGATAACTTCATCGAAAAAAGTTTCTGCACGGTCTGTTCTTTCAACATGATTCCGGACTCTCCTTCTCAGAAGAGGAAAAGAGTGAGTGAGCATAGTAGCTTTTTCCCCTGATATTGGAGTGAATTGCGTTTCAGTTACCTGAAGCATCGTCTTGATGCTTTGCCTGATTCAAGGATAAGGGGACAGCAGCACTCTTTCCTATGCTTTGTTTTTTCCCTTTCCCTTTTTCTTTTTGCGTCTGGTACAGATCCAGCTTTTTTTCCAGTATGGATTTCACGGAATAATAGTTGAATCCCTGATGTCTGACTGCCATGGAACAGGCTTTTTCTAGTCTCTCTATCGAGTATTTCTTCCCCAAGTACCGGATTCCCTGCAAAGAGCGAGTGGCTAATTCAGGCTGGGAGTATTTGGAGATGATACCTGTAATTAACTCCTCTGTTGCAGATCCTATACTTTTAGCCCAGTTTTGTATCGATTCAATGAATGCTTTCTGCTTTGATTCGTAATACAGCTGATGTCCGGGAGGTCTGTGGAGAAGGTCCGTCGTCATCTTGCCTGGTTCGTACTTTCTCTGATGTACCGCTACCCTGTCGGAACCGTGATAGATTTCAACGGTATCTGCCGTATAGCGGATAGTCACTATCTCTCCTATCAGACGATAAGAAACCGAATAAAGATGCTTATCTAGCGTTACATGATACGTATTCGGAAGCTTTTGCTCTTTCCATTCCGCTATCTCATACCGGGACGGAGGCAGAGGACGAAGCGCTGGCTGATCCAGCTCTTCAAACAGTTCTTTTCTGGACTTCCCAATTTTTTTCATGATGGCGCCGTTGAGTTCCGGGAGAATCTCCTCTTTCAACGCTCTGTTGATTTCTTCTATCGAAAAGAAGGTTCGTTTTCTGAGTTTACCCAGTATTATTCCTTCCATTATCTGGACACTCTTCTCCACCTTCGCTTTGTCCCGACTTTTTCCTGACCTGGCAGGTAGAATACAGGTTCCATAAAACTGTCCGAAATCAGCAAAAGTTCTATTCAGCTGTGCTTCGTACCTGTCCGGTTTGGTGACGGCACTTTTCAAATTGTCCGGTACCACGGTAAGCGTTACACCGCCTATGAACTCAAAGGAGTAGATATGGCATTGGATCCAGGGCAGTTCTTTTTGGGAGGAAACTGCTTTGGCATAGGTGTAATGACTGGCTCCGAGACAAGAGACAAATAATTCTACATACCGTATTTCTCCTGTGGACGGATCTGTAAAATGAGGCTTGTCTCCCGTGAAATCAGAAAAAAGAACTTCTCCTCCTTGATAGACCTGAAGCATAACGGGTTCATTCGTCTGGATAAAATCATGATACAGGGCACAGAATTGAGAGTAAGAATAACTAGCTTCCTCTGCATGAGAAGCTCTGTACTCTTCCCATAAAGTCCGCATAGTA
>JAQVYZ010000001.1 GCA_028708485.1 Caldisericia bacterium
TCACCACAGGCTATCGGTACATCCAAGTACCGGAAATCATGTGCCAATTGCATGGAAAAGCCGATATACCGGGAACTATGGTAAAAAAACAAGGTAGGCTCTACCCGACTGCCTACCGCATAGAGGAAACCCTCTGCAGAAACCTCCGTCAATCGGATATCACCGGATTGAACGATGGCAACTGAGGCAGAGGAAGAATCTTTTTTATAAATCGCTTCTCCGGTGTCAAATTGGTTATTTTTCGATTTTTCTATTTCACTGGGATGCTGATCGCGGTAATAACAATATGCAGGCATCGGTTGCAGCAGATAGGAGACATCCAGATCGCCGTCTGCAACCCTGCTTCCTGTTTTATAGACTGTTTCTGTCTGATTCACGGACCAGGTGGCGGATATCAAGCGTTCATCACCGGTGGAGACTGTTCCGGATAAATCCTTATCCCGGTATATGGGTGACCCTACACCGATATCCCCCCCACCGGGAGCATAATAAGCAATATCACCAGAAAACGACGTAAGACTTTGAAATATATCAATGCTACCGCTTCTGTTCTGAACTCCCAAGATCTCTTCGCTTTGCCCTTCTGAGATAAAATCATCAGAAAGATTGTTTGGAACAGGTTTTGCGGTCGACCAATTCGATACCTGGTTGTTGGTTCCGTCGTCAAAAAACAGAGAGATACCAAAAGCGCCTGCCAAAGCTGGAGAAAAAGACTGGACATAAGAAGTACTGAGCAATGTATCCCCTTCTATCCATTTTCCTGCGGATAAGCTGGTGGATCCTTTTGGAATGTCATGAAACGGCGTCCTGATGGAGAAAGATAACTCCCGCTTCTCCAAAGAAGACAAGTTGGTTTCCAGAGCAAACGTGTAAAATGTATTGGTAGCAGGAATCTCGGTTAGGAGAATAGCATCTGAATAGAACATACCGTACTGCTCAAGCTCATACGTCAGAGAGTCCATCCTGATATTGACAGGATTCAGACGAATAGAACCTGGAATGACTTCTTCCCGCTGTTCACGGTAAATAAATTCGGAAACATGCTCATATCCCCACTTTGTACTTACCGTAAAGCGACTCTCCTGCTGAACATGCTCCGTGTGCTTTTCCTCTGTTGTAAAAGGGACCAGGGAAATATCGATATCTTTATCGCCTGGTTTAACCGTGGAACGAGGAGGGTAAGTAATCCCGCTATCCGGGACGGCAACGGGTGAAAGCCGAATATCTCCCGGCTGGACAGCATTTTGGACAGACCGGTATATCCATTCAAAAGCATCATACCGAGCATTGCTAATGATGTTTTCCGCATGTTTTTCGTCCGGTTGAAAAGGAATCAGATTAAAACCCACATCCCAATCCGGATTTTGCACTATCGAGTTTTCCGGATAATCCAATCGGTCAAGAAATCCGATTTTCCAGGTTCGATTGCCTATGGAAAGATAATTCTTCTCCCTATCTGCAATAAGCGAGAAGGGATAAGGACCTCTTGTATTGTTCCCATTGTCAGGATCCTGTGAATAACGAATCCTTCCGTCAAGGGTGTTGGATCGAAAACAAGATCCACCGGTAAAAGCGGGATTATCCGGATCCCTAGCAGGTTCATACTGTGGATTCTGAAATGTACCATCTTCATCAAACCAAATTTGGCCAATGCTATCCATCACGATATAGAGTGGGTCTAAGGCTTTGCCAGCGTCCCTGTTTGGATGAGGAGATAAGTATCCATACGTATAATACACCGGTTGAATAAGTTGACCGGTAGTTGGCTGTATCATGGGATACGCTTCACTACCCCACGCTGTTTGACCGGGAGACTGCCAAGGGAATAGCTTTCGATCAGGTAATGGATCGTTGTATCTATCAGCTCCCACCGGTATCCATCTTAATAACAATGTGACGCATAACTCGGTTTGAGGGGTTGCTTTGATTACAAAAGAGGGAATCACCGAATGAAGAAGCAGTACAAATCCTAACAGCCAACTAATCCTTGTTTGCCACCGAGTCAACATTTCACCTCAAATCAATTTCTGTAAAAATTATACAATAAAAACAAAAACCAAATTGTAGCGTATTTTGTAAACAACTGTACCTTTTCTTGAAAAATTGGGTATTATAGTAGTAGATTAATCAGGAGGCAAGATGAAGATAACCAACAATAAAGAGAAGGATAAGGAATTTTTAAAACACATACAATCGGTCAAAAAGTTCGATATCATTATTGAAGGTATTGTTAAGAAAGACTTTTCCAATCGCAGGGATGAAGCGATCAATACTTTATTCAAGATGGCCAACGAAGGATTACTGCCGGAAGATGTCTCCCGTTTACTGAAGGATATCAAGAAAGTGGACGTTAACCGTGAGAAAATCGAAGCAACAGCCAGTAATCTGATCGAACAGCTGTATAGCTTGCTCAACCAAAAATATAAAGTTGATTTTGATTTTATTGAGTTATTACAGGATATTCAAAAGGAACTAGAAGCCAGAAAAGAAGAGGCGCTTGAAGCAGAACCTACCCCACCTGTCAGAAAGAGAAACAGCAAACTGCAAAAGAAAGTCAGTCCGGATTTTGATATGCGAGAAGTCATCATCAATCCAAAAGAGGGAATCTGTTAAGACCTTATCCTTCCCCCGGTAAGCGGTAATTTTTATACAATGGCTTATAATCGATCTCATAACCGGGATAGTCTTTATGGATTCCTATTTGATAAAGATTTTCATATCCTTCTGTTAGGGCTTTGGACCGAATACCGGTTTCCAGAGACAAATACGCTTCCATGAATGCGGCCAGATTGTCATTGGCTTTGATCAAAACACCATCCATGGGGGAATAGATATCCTGATTATATCGTTTCATCTCTTCAAAAGAATCAATGATTTTTACCTGATGGCCGAGAAGAATTTTACTATGAAATTCCTGGTTGGTAAAATAATGCATGTCTTCATGCCATTCAAGAGGAAGTAACGGATAGATCCTGTTCTTCATCTGTTGACTCTCAATCTGCTTGATCAAATCATCCAATCCTTCCACGGAACGCTTTATCGGAGAGATAATATCCCTGGTTAAAACTTCGGGAAGGTCATGAAACAAACCACCGAAGAAATTCAGATATATTCTTTTTGGACAAGCCTGAATCGCTTTGGAGGTAAAATAAGAGAGGATTGCTACCACCAGCATATGCCCCAGAACAGAAGTCTCAGGAATCCGAGGAGAGGAAGCCCATCTTTTCTGGTATCTCAGCTGTCCTACCAAATCTATAAAATGCTGGATCTTTTCCTGCGTTTGGTAAACTTGAAAACAAGATAAATCTTCATGTTTCGAGAGCTCTTCCTCTATCTTTTTTTTGGTTTCTTCAATACCGTACATCTTCTGGTTCAAGTGGTAGATAATGCGGAATTCCCATAAAGTAGCCAGGAAGTGTGAAGCCCGAACGATTCTTCTCTCACGGCTGAATCCCGTCGTTGTATTGAAATAGGTCTGCATCAGAGGAATTAGCGTGAATTGGTCGGGCTGAAAAGCCGTCTGAAGACCCCGTACAACCCAATCATGCAAGGCATGGCCACTCTTATTCATTAATTCATAGTAAATGGGGGGTTTAATATCTGTCAGCAAGACTCGTTCAAAAAATTCAATCACTCCAGCCTGAATAATCAATTCCCAGTGTAAAGGGGATCCGCTCTGTTGTTCTTCCAGTTTTCCTAATGTATAAGCGATGATCATCTTATGAGCTTGTTTGTCAAGTTCTGTGAATCCATGTACCCGTAAATGATCATTCCATCTCTCTATCGAGGCTGACCGGTAAATTAACTCCAATAAATCAGGTGAGATAAAAGAATTCTGCTTCATCATACTTTGATTATACCTTATCTTTGTAATCATGATAACGATGAATCGTTTTTGATCCGAATTTATCTCGAATCGTGTCCAATATTTTTGAAAAAGCTCTTTCTTTTTGGTTCTCCAGAAACAGACTTTCTCCAGCAGACAGATTGGTTACAGAAATTCCCAATAAACGCACAGGTTCCCGACTTTCCTTCCGAAGCAATCTTTTTGCGTAATAAAAGATCTGTTCATCCGAGAATATTGGTTCGTTTAGGGTGATTTGTCTGGTGATGGTCTTGAAATTAGCGTACCGAAGCTTGATGGACAGGCAAGATGCTTCCTGTTTTTCGTGTCGTAAACGATGACCCAGGTCCGCAGAAAGGTGATCTAATATGGATATCAATTGGTTTTGATCTGTAATATCCTCTTCGAAGGTAATCTCTTTGCTGATAGAAGGACGGGAGGGTGAGGTTCTATCTTCCTCGATTCCCTGCACCATACACCATAAACTGGCTCCATATTTGCCAAACAATCCAGTTAATGCAGCCATGTCAAACCCATACAGATCCTTTACTTTGGTAAACCCTTTGCTGATAAAAAAGGATTCGCTCTTTTTCCCGATACCCGGCAGGACATTGATGGGAAGGTCGGCTAGAAACGCTTTCTCAAACCCCTGTGCCACAATAGTCAATCCATCTGGCTTTGCCTGGGCAGCCGCTATTTTTGCAACCGTTCTGGTGCCGGCGATACCAATTGAGATACTAAATCCAAGCTGAGACTGTACATCCGACTTTAAACGTAAAGCGAGTATCTCCTCCCCGCCGTACAGTTGAATGGTGTCGATAATATCCAGATCGGCTTCATCAATAGACAAAACATGCAACTCAGAAGTGTACTGACGAAATAGGGAAAACATCTTGTCCGAATAAGACTGGTAGGCAGTATAATCCCCCTCAAGAAAAATGGCATCCGGTTTTAGCCTCCTGGCTATAGCAATCGGCATAGCGGAGTGAATACCGAACTTCCTGGCTTCATAGGAAGCAGTGGAAACAACACCATGTCTGGAATTCACCCCTCCTACGACAACCGCTTTTCCACGTAAAGATGGGTCCTTGATCATCTCAACCGCGGCAAAAAACATATCAGCATCCGCGTGAAGCCATCTTTTCAAGGTCTATTCCTCCGGTATTACCTCAACTTTTATCCTGACAGAATCAAGACTCTCCACAATCCCTTCCCCCTCTTTGTAGAAAGCTGTCATCACATATAGGTGAGAGCCAATCTCCGGATGTACGAGTATAAAAGAGAATTGATCCCCCTGAATGGTTTCAATCAGCTTACGTTCCCCAGTCACTTCATACAGGTTAAAACCGTCGGCTGGAAACAGATACTGCCACTGGAAAATAATCTGATCTTCTGTCTTATCATATTCAGCGTTGAGTTGTTTGATTAAGACCGGCTTCCCTTTAGGGATTTTGGTTTGGATAGTATTCGTAAATATCTCTCCATAAGAGCCTATTGCAGAAATTCTGTACCGGTATGTCTCTCCACTGACTACCTTTGTGTCTCGAAAATAGGTAATATCCGGATCCAATGTTCCTGTAATCAATTCATAGGAAGCTTTTTCAATATTATACCGATACACCCGGTACCCTGTTTCATCCTTAGCATTGTCCTTCCAAGCTAATTGCACTCCGTTCGAAGAAGCGTATAAGGCTTTTAAATACGCCGGCGCATAGGGCAGCTCGCAAAGAGTTTGCATCAGATCCAGTACCCGGGGGTAAAAATCTGAGAAATTCGGATAGATATCCCGGTTATCCAGGTATTCCCGGAACAAATCATACAGGTATTCCGAATATATAAATCCAAAAAAATAATCTGCTTGCTTCCTCTCTTCAAGCTCCTCTTCCAATAAATCATTCACCAGGATATGATTCATCACTGAGCGAATTAAGTGCTCGGTATAGCACAACTCCCAGGTATAATACCCGGTATACATCATCTCATCCATAATCGGATTGAATAATTTATCAAAACGCAATACCTCTTCACGGTTTTGTGAGGTCAATGGTCCGATAAAGGATTGGCTGAATTCATGGTAGACTTGTTTAGCCAGCATTTCCGGATCGGTAAAAACCGGTTCGCTTTCTTCACTTCGGCTTGGTCCTATAATGCTGTACATCGTATTCCCCACTTTCACCCCATACCCATCCTCATGCACCATGGGAGATAAGATGATCGTGTAAGAGTTCTGGTTCGGACCGAAAAATTTCTCTAGGTTCTCGATATAGTCTTTTTCAGCTATCAAAACCGATACTGCATCGGTATGGTTTTTGTAGAATAACCGATGGTCTTCGTAAAAGTCCATAAACTTGGTCTCTTCTGCATAATCCCGTAATAAATCCAAAAAATCATTCAGGTTTTTTTCTCCCCCCATCCGCTCTAATATATATTTCGGAATCGGGATTCTGACCTGTAATTCCGGCGGTTCAGATAAATGCAACATGAGCGCATAAGGAATCTCATATTGAAAACCAAACATAAACCACATCATCACATAGTGTCTCAGCACCGGGTGCATATAAAACTCACCAAAATGTTCGGAGATCTCATTTCGATAGGCAAAATCATATCCTGACAAAGGCCAATAACCGACCATCCATTGCACAACGGTTAATAGCTCAATTCTCGGATCAGTCATGACCCGGATTTTCTTCTCGGCAGCAAATGCTCCATGAACTGTTCCCGTCCCAAAAAGAATGCTGCTTACCAATAAAATGCACAACAACTGTTTTCTGATAGTGTTCTTCATGCTATTCCTCCTTTTATCAGTACAATTCGCCATTATCTTACCAGTATTCACTGATAAATCCAGCTACTGGCTTTTCCAGAAATTCGATAATATCATCGGCAAGGCTTGGTATTGAGAAACTTTCGCCATTGGTTTCCAGTGTGTAGGCAGCAATGCTTGCGTGGAAGGCTGATGATATCTGTCGTCTATCAGCAAAATAAAGCCTGAATCCGTCTCAGACCGGATTAATCGTCCACCAGCCTGAGAAACCCTGTTTAAGCCGGGGTAAAGGTAGGCAAAGGCATATCCTTTTTCTAATACCTGCTGATAATATTCGCGAATAATTTCTCTCTCCAGAGAAACCTGTGGAAGACCAATCCCTACAATAATCACACCTGAAAGCCTCTCACCCACTAAGTCGATCCCCTCGCTAAAAAATCCCCCCAGCACAGCAAAGGCAACGAGAGTTTTTTTCCTGCCTGCCTGGAAACATTGCAGGAATTCTGTCTTTTCCAAGTCTTTCATCCCCTCTTTCTGGACTATCAGGTCAGAATCGGCAGGATTTTCCCATATTTGAAGCACTTGTTTCAGATAATGGTAGGAAGGAAAATAGACGATATAATTTCCTTTTTTGGCAAATATTGCCCTTTGAATCATCGATTGAATCACAGAATAACTCTTATCCCGATCCTTCCATCGTGTGGAAAGCGAAGTATCCATCAATACCAGTTGACGGCTTTTTGAAAAGGGGGATTCAATTCTGAGAAGCGTATCATTCTGAGTACCCCCCAAACTATCCCGGTAAAATTCAAGTGGAGTCAGGGTAGCAGAAAATAATACTGACCCAATGGTCTTTTCTAGGACTTTCTTCAGTAATTGAGCAGGATGGATACAGAAAAGCTTGATCCGCAAATCGCTTTTTTCCTTGGTAAAATATGTACAATACGTCTCTTCCTGATACCAGGAAAATACTTTTAACGCATACCACGCATTCCAGAGAAACTCCAGCATTTGGGAAGAGGGATTGGTAAATTTTTTTTTCTGAATCGCTTGGTTGAAAGACTGAGTCAGTGATTCCAACGCTTCCAGCAACGGTTCATGAGCTTCTACCTGTACCAGGTACTGTTTTTCCAGGATCTCTTCTTTGCTTTCCGCTTGGGTAAAAACTTTATGTAATGATCGAAAGGCTTTGGCGACTTTTGGGTCAGTTTGTTTATATGTTTTATACAAAGTATATACATCTCTCTTGGAGAGTTCGATAGAATACATCTCCCTGGCTCTGTCTAATAAGTTATGCGCTTCATCCACCAACAGGATTCCCTGAAATTCCACATTTTCCCAATACCGTTTTAAGGCAACTCGAGGGTCAAAAGCGTAGTTGTAATCACCTATAATAATATCTGCCCATAAAGAAGCGTCCAAAGAAAACTCAAAAGGACATACACGGTGTTTTTCAGCCAATTCTCTGGCTTCCAGACTTGAAAAAGACGGGCATGCTACTAGTTCTTCTAAAGCCCTTTGGATTCTGTCGAAATACCCTTTTGCATACTCGCACCAGTCAGGATGACAGATTTTTTGGGCTTTCGGACAACATTTCTCTTTAGCCACCAAGTGAATCGAGCGTAATCTGACGCCATGATCCTTCAGCCTTTGTAGAGCTTGTAACGCATTCTCCTGCTGAGTAGTTTTGGCAGTGAGGTAAAATATTTTAGCAAACGGTTTCTGGATAAGTTGTTGTATTGCAGGAAAAAGCACTCCCATCGTTTTTCCGATACCGGTTGGTGCTTCTACCCATAAGGTTGCTGACTGAGACAGGTGAAGTTCTACCTGATTGATCAGCTCAGATTGTCCATGGCGTAGTGATGCAAACGGAAAGGTCAAGTGGTGAATACTTTCATTCCGCTCTTCTATCCAATCCAACCAAGCGTGATACCACCGCAAAAATTTTTCCCATAAAAGAATGAAGAAGTCTTCGAGCTCCTTCATCGAAAAAGAATACGAAAAAGTTGTCACGGCTTTTTTAGGGATATGCCGGTATAAAAGTTCTACCCTGATATCTGGCAGTTGATTCTGTTTCGCCAGTATATAAGCATACAATTTTACCTGTTCCAAATCTATTTCTACCGGCATGAGTCCAAACTGATCTTCAGGGATTTCGGTTGTTTTATATTCCTGAATCAGTGTTTCTGTTCTTGATTCCAGCAGATGGTCAATTCTTCCAATGAGAACCAGGCTGCATCGGGGAGAATCAAATTCAAAACGTATTGGCACCTCACACTCCCCTGTCAGTGTTTTCTGCCATTCCCGATGGTATCGTATACCGGCTAATGACCTGTCTTGATCAATAAAACCCGAAACAAAATCACCTTGCGGGTGGAGAAAAGTTAAAAAATCCCTGACACCAAGAGCATTACTTGTTTTGATTGCCATCATTTACCAATATACAATATTCGGTAGTTTTTTTCAGGGCTGGTTGTATTGTTTCAAATAGTCTGACATGGGAAGGATATCAACATCCTGTTTCTGAGAATATTGTATGATCTCCTGAAAATCTTTTTCAGAATAATCTGTATCATATACACACTGGTCTACAATTCGGTGAAAAACTAGTATCAACCAATCATTGTTTTCTTTTGCTAAGTCAATCCAATGTAAAACCTCTTCAACAGGAGTAAATTTGGAAACGATTCTCGAATTAATTCTGCATGGTGAAATATATCCCGATGGTTGATTCATATTATCATTAGGTCGTAACCAGGTAAAATACTGACTGCCGATTTCCATTACCTGTTTATTATAAAGCCCGTATGGAATGGCATATAAATCCCTTCCTTTATACTGGTGTGTGGTTAAATAATCTTTTGTAGCTTTGAATACTTTGTGAAGCTCTTCCGGAGAAAGTTCTGGCAATACTTGCCAATTATGCCCTCCGATATCCCAACCACTGGAGTGAAAAAGATCAATCCAATATTGATTCAGGAACCCTGGCTCTCCCAATAATTCCGGGATGACAAACAATGTACCAGCCACTCCTGCTTCATCCATAATGCTTTTCGCTCTATAAGAATTTAACTGGCCATCATCAAATACAATGGATACCGCAGAAGAATTCATGGAAAAAAAGCTATCTAATCCATCAATTTTAACCTGACAGGACTGACCGGGAGACACATCCAATCGGAAAGTAATTTTTGAGATGCTTTGCCAGGTTGGATTGCCTTTTTTAGTAAATTCGCTTGGAGACAATATTACTTCGATCCATTCGTTGTTTGGTTTGTTAAATAAGTTTCCCACTGCATCCACAATATAATAATCTTGCCAATCATTATATGTATGGAATGCAACTCCAAGAGCATACACGCTTTCCCAGTTATCTGATTTCACATAAAACCGGATGCCATGATATAAAAGATTAATCGGATGACACATGGCTTGTATTCCGGCAAAACCGTCTGTATTATCAGCAATTAGTACAAGAGAACCTCTACCCTCCGCGGCATCGCGAAAGTCGTATTGAAAATCACCAATCTGATACATATTCTTCCAACCGTCCTCCATAGAGGAAATCAATTGAAAATTAGGTGATTTCGAATCCGCAAAGGTGCTCTGTCCCAGCATTAATATTGCGATAGTCAACAAACAAACCAGCCTAAAAGTTATCTTACATTTTTTCATCTTAAACATATTTTCCTCGCTACTATTTCAAAATTTGTACCAAATTTTATTTTCTCAACTGAGTTTCTTGTTTTTGTTGATAATATTGTATTTTGTTTTTGATATTTTCCTAATTTTGTGCAAGTGTATATCTCTGATTTTATCTTGATTCATTTGACTTTTCTCTCTTTTTTTATGATGATTATTGAAACCATTCCGGGAGGTGACAGGTGAATCAGTTGTATTGTATTGCCGGTATGTGCGGAGCAGGAAAGAGCGTTGTCTCTGACTTCTTCATCCGGCACGGTTTCGAGTATCTTCGGTTTGGCCAAATCACCATGGATGAACTCAAAAAAAGAAACTTGCCTATCAATGAAGAGAATGAAAGATTGATAAGAGAAGAATTACGTGCCACTTATGGTATGGGGGCTTTTGCATTACTGAATATCGAGAAAATTGAGCTTTTACTGAAAAATAACAATGTGGTGGCAGATGGCCTATACAGTTTTGCTGAATATAAAATCCTGAAAGAGAAGATGGGGAGGCTATGTAAAGTAATTGCAGTGTATGCGTCACCCACCCTCCGTTATGCCAGATTAGCGGAAAGAAAGCTGGACCCAAGCGACACAGCAGGGAGAAACCGGCCTTTATCACCGGAAGAATCGAAATCCAGAGATTATCGGGAGATTGAAAAATCGGACAAAGGCGGACCGATCGCGATGGCTGATTATACCATTATAAATACCAGGGACTTACCTTATTTATATTCACAATTGGAGGAAATATTACATGAGTAACCAGGAAGAGCAAAAGTATCAGCGTCCGACTTGGGATGAGTATTTCATGGAAGTAGTCAACGCGATTTCCAAAAGAGCTACCTGCAGCAGGGGTCGAAGTGGTTGTGTGATTGCGAAGAATAACCATATCCTGGTCACCGGGTATGTGGGTTCGCCCATTGGTTTTCCCCATTGCGACGAAGTAGGGCACCAGATGAAAAAGATGATTCACGAGGATGACTCGATCTCCCAGCATTGTGTCAGAACCGTTCACGCTGAACAGAATGCGATCTGCCAGGCAGCCAAATTAGGCGTATCCATAGACGGTGCCACCCTATACTGCAAAATGACTCCATGCCGGGTATGTGCCATGTTAATCATCAACTGCGGAATCGTTCGGGTGTATTGTGAAAAACAATACCATGCCGGTAAAGAATCCGAAGAGATGTTCAAACATGCCGGCATAGAATTGGTATATCTGCATCATGACGTAGAGCATTATGAAAACCAATAAACCGCAATTCAGGGTAAAATTTCTTTATTAAAAACAAAACATCTCCTATAATGGGAATCAAATAAACTCAGAATAGGGGTAATAATTATGGCAACTGTTCGATCTTTTGCTAGGTCAGCGATTGGACCAAAAAATCCTCAGATGAATATCATTAAAACCACTATCGAAACAGCCTTTTACGGTAACAATGTCGAATCCATCACCTCGCTCCCGGAAGCCTATCAATTAGCGATGCAATCGCCCGGTACTGTGGTAACCGATTTACCTGTTTTCAAGCCAGAAGCAATTGGTTTGGAAATTGGGACAAAAGTACTACTGTTTAATGACGGGGAAGTGACAGGAAGATGTGCAGCAGCAAGACGTATTGTTGGAGAACCGGAGGTGAATGTAGCTGAATACGCTGCCATTATCAGAGAAGCTGTCTATGAATCCAGATACAAAACCATGTATCATGCACAAACCATCACCGGCTTACATGAAGATTTTATGGTACGCAATCACCTGTTGATTCCGGAAGATCACGAAAATATCCTCTATAATTGGATGTTGAATTTCCAGGTGTTGACACCGGAATATTTTAAGCTGTATGCCAACTCCCGTCCATTACCGGAAACTGACATTTATGTATTCTCTGATCCGGACTGGAAACATGAAAAATTTCCATTAGGGTTGTCTTTCTTTGACCCTCAGCATAACTGCGCAGCGATTTTGGGAATGCGTTATTTCGGAGAATTTAAGAAAGGGACGCTGACTTTAGCCTGGGGAATTGCCAACCGCAACGGATATGCTTCTTGTCATGGCGGACAAAAACGCTATCAATTGCAGGATGGCAGCAAAAAAGTTATCGGGGTATTCGGTCTTTCAGGATCGGGTAAGTCGACACTCACTCATGCAAAACACGACAATAAGTACGATGTCACTGTCTTGCATGATGATGCCTTTGTCATCTCTTCTGAAAACGGTTCTTCTGTTGCCCTGGAACCGTCGTATTTTGACAAAACATCTGACTATCCTTGTAGCAGTCCCGATAATAAATTTTTGATCACCTTACAAAACTGCGGCGCTACCATTGATGAAGACGAACAGGTCGTATTAGTCACTGAGGATCTTCGTAACGGGAACGGCAGGGCGATTAAATCAAAACTATGGAGCCCCAATCGGGTAGATAAGCTCAGTGAGCCAATCAATGCGATTATTTGGCTGATGAAAGACCCAACACTCCCCCCTGTGATCAAGATTAGCGGCTCAGCACTCGCATCCGCTTTTGGTGCAACACTCGCTACCAAGAGAACTTCAGCGGAGAGACTGGCGCCTGGTATTGATCCAAACGCTCTCGTCATCGAACCATATGCCAATCCTTTCAGAACTTACCCATTAGCAGAAGATTTTGAAAAATTCAAGTTCTTATTTGCCAATCGGAATGTAGACTGCTACATCTTCAATACCGGTTTTTTTATGGACAAGAAAATCAACAAAGAAGTCACCCTGAAGATATTGGAAGATATTGTGGAAAACAAGGCAAATTTCAATACCTGGCAACCATTTCAACACCTTTCCATTCTACCAATTGATGGTTTTGTCCCGAATATGCAAGACAGAGCTTATGTGGAACAATTGAAAGAAAGAATGAAAGACCGGCTTCGCTTCCTGGAAAGCCGTGACACTTTTAAGGGTGGATTCGATAAATTACCCCCTGATGCAATTCAAGCTTTAAAAGAGGTCGTCTCCGAAATCGAGCACCAGTAAACCCATCAACCAAGAAAAATAAATTGGGACAGTCCCAATTTATTTTTCTTGGTTGACTAATATTCGGGATACCATCTCTGTAAATTCATTCGGTTTGTCGATCCAACAGGTATGCCCCGCCTCTTTTAAAATATGTAAATGTTCTGCCGGCAAATGCTCATAAGATTTTTTCGTCTGATTGTGGGGAATATAATCATCGTCTCCTAAAATAACGTGTATTTCCAAACCGATTTGCTTTGATAAATTAGAAAAATCCCAAGATTCCGGCATGGAAGATCCGATGGCATTTCCAGCTTCTCCCTGGTCTGGCATTGTACAGCAAGTAGTCACAATATTGTAGCGTAAGCCTTCATGGGATGTGAATAGAGTAATGTTTTATCAGGAAAATATATTGTAACTACAAGACCTGTTTTAATCAGTACCGATCAGGGTTTTATGCGTATTATTCTCGGAGGTTTCTCCAGATGGAGCTTCTCAAAGACTTCCCTTTGTTCCAAGGTTAATGGGTTGCTTTGCTGGATTTGACCTTGGGAGGGAAGGTTCAGCGTAGCTACCTGCAAGGAACTCAGAATCTTCTTCAGCTGAAACCAGCTACATTGAGTTTCATTTTCAGTCACTCGAATCATCAGCATCGCTAACCAGCAGAGGAGCACATGAGCTCGAATACGATCGGGTAGATGATGGTAAACAGGACGAATATCCACTAAGTGCTTTAGATCCCGAAAGACCCGTTCAATCACAAAGAGTTGCTTGTAACCTAATACTAAATCTTCGACCGATACGCTATCGTCTGAAGTACTGATCAGATACTTCCCATCGAATTGGGCTTCAGAGCGTATCTTGGCCTGGTGGATAAAGAGCTTACCGGTTTTGCTCTGACGGATATAGCGTCCATAGGTTTTATGGCTGCGCAGAGCACAGGCAGCTTTTTGATGAGGCGTGCCTGACAATTGGTTTAGCAACGCTAAACGTCGTTCGGTTTCCTGTAGGATATCTTCCCGTTTCTTTCTATCCCGGGTAGCTTCTTCCGGATTACGGATCAGGACAAAACGACGTCTGGCACAACTATCTCCTCCTATGACCACTTCTTTGACTTCGAGCTCATAGGCGTTGGCGTGGGAGGAGAGACCAGCGTATTCATTTTCATTCCCTTCCTCATCGGCAGCATTATGACCAGTATTAATATTAGTATAGTGGTCCTTTAAGGGGGTCTGGATAGTGATCGTTTTAAACTTACCCCGTTGTTGCAAGGCTTCATGTGCACCCCCTTTGGGTCCTAAACGCAGCTTTTCTCCGATGATGTAATGCCCTCCGGCTTGCTGAAGCGTACGCCGATTTTGATCCGAATTGAAGCCAGTATCTTGCACCATAATCACTCTACCGAGTTTCCATCGGTTCAAGTCTTGTTTGACCTCTTGCACGACTTCTTGGTCGGAGGTATTGCCAGGCCAGACCCAACAACGCACCGGAATCCCATCCCGGGTCACGGCAAAGGCGATGACAACCTGGGCTAATTCCGGATGGCTGTCTTTACTGTGGCCTCGCTTACGAAGACCGGGGTGAATTGTCAAGAAGGAAGCGTCAGCAACACTTTTATCTTTTTCAGGAAGATCGTCATCAGTATTCCTATCATGGTTTTCCAGTTCGGTGTATTGTGTTGCTTCTGCTGATACTTCTTCTGCTGATACTTCTTCTGCTGATACTTCTTCTGCTTCCCCCTTATCCGCATCCTCCCCTTCGATTTCAAAGTAGGTGGTGGTGGTATCCAGAAAGAGGAGATCTACTTCCAGGTTGAAGAGATTGGCGACTGAGAAGAAGACTTCTTTCTGTATTTCTTCGGAAGCTTCCAACAGAAAGTCCATCGCCCGGTAGAGCTGATGAACTTCCACTTCGGGAAGGTCTTTCAGATACACTTCTTGGATCCAGTGTTCGACGTTAAGTTTACTGGAAGGATCCAGAGCACGGTTGGCGATCATCGCCAGAATATGGCGTTCGATGGCTGGCTGGTACTTTCGTTTCTGTATCAGTTTCAGAAGGGTCTGGTCGATCCCTAAGCGATGCCAGAGCTGATCCAAAAGCCAAGTTCCTCCCAGGGATTTGGCGTAGACAAAATCGGGAGTGGCTTTATCGACAGAAAAAAGACCGGATTCTTCTTCAGGCAACAGCTTGCTTAAGCTCTGCATCAGCCTTCTTATCGCTGCAGGATCCACCTGATCGGAGCGACCTAGGTTGTAGATAACTTCGGTTCTGCTGCGTCCAGTAGTATCACGGTAGCTATGACATAGCTGGATATACTCTTTTACTCCTCTTGTGGTCGTTGTTTTCACTTTTCTAATAAACATTGTAAGTACAGTATAGCAATTAATAATATCAATATCAAGTATTATGAATAAGCAATATTGTAACTACGTTTTTTTGGATTTTGACTACCGGGAAAAGAATAAAAGCCTCATCAATTCAGAATACTTTGTTTTGAAAAAGAGGTTTTTGTGCCTTCATCTGTACAATGCCAGCTGGTGATAAAAACAACCTCTCATCTTTTTCCAATGGAGCACTGAATGTAAGTTGATAGCTGAAAAAGTAATTCGATGCCAAATGCCCCTCTCTTTACTGGAAAGCTTTGACAAATCATCTCCCTTAATATTATTTTGTGCAAGCTGTTGAACAACTTCCTCTCTTTTCCATCTCGCTAGTGCCACGGGTTCCAATTGATCGGTTAAGTCGCTTTTAGATCCAAAAAAAGGCACTGGGGATATTAATACCAATTTCTTTACTTTCCCAGGATACTGTTTTGCATATTGCATGCCCAAATAAGATCCCATAGAATGACACAAAAGAGACAATCTCTCTAGTTTTAGTTCTTTTCTTAGCCGTTCTAAATCTTCAACATGTCGGGGCAAAGTAATTTTGCTAACGGGACAAGGAGATCGAAGAGAACCGCGTTGATCATAAAAAACAAAATGAACCTGATTTTGAAAAGAAAGAAGCGGATCTAGCATATAACTGTGCTCTGCACCCCAGCCACCGTGTAATACAATAAAAGTTTCCCCCATCCCTACTTCTCTTACAAAAATATTGACACGGTCTTCTGTACGAAGAATCCATTCCTCAAAATTTTCCGGGGCATACCATTGATTCATATTCATTTGAGCTATATTCTCTTACTGGAATGCACTTTACTATCCGGTGCTTTTTCGAAATCCTCACTATATTCCACTAATTCAACAGAACACTCGGGACCAATCTTGACATGTTTCCCCCGAACCACTTTTGCCTGAGTATTGGAAATATAGATTTCATCTCCCTCTATCGATTCCACTTGCATAAGCGGCTTCTCCTTCACACCATCGATAATGGAGGTGAGAATTTGTTTTAGGATTGGAACATCCGTGTTTTTACGTCGAATACTAATATTGGCTCCTCCAATTTCAGAAGCTCTACACTTGCCTAAGAGCTCGATATTGATTTTATCGCCATTCAACAACCCTTCGATTTCAAAAGTTCCCACCGATCCAAAAGTCTCTGCGTTACAATCCCCCTCGGTAATCAATTTTCCACTGACATTGACTGTTTCTGCTTTAATGCTCTCTACAACCTTCATATATCCTTCCACGCTTATATTTTTTGCTGTCAGATTACCGGAAATATTAGATGCCCCCAACACCTTAAAACTATCACATGCGAAGGAGCCATCAATCGTACAATTTCCACTGACTTTAGTTTTCTTTGTAGTAATATTTCCAACAATGGTGGCATTTCCATTCACAACCAGACTCTCGCTTTCCAGATCTCCGCTAATACGACCCGTACCGTTAATGACTACATCCCGGAAAATACCTCCGGTAGTATTCGCGATGCCAAATATTTTTAGATCTTTTGTTTCCTGAGTTTCCATATTCCCCCTTTATTCTTGCAGTTTAATTTTTAACTTTTCTATTCTTTCATACAGATCCAAATGAATAATCACTTTGGTTTCATGGTCAAAACGAATCGTTACCGGGCTGGAAGCCAAGAAGCAAGTGGCAATTCCTGCTTTCCTGCATAGGAATAATACACAATTCTTCCCTTCAAAGCCTTTATATTGCTCCTCCAAAGTAATCAATGCGATTTTGCATTCCTCCAAATTCACATTACCAGATTGGAGCATCTCATCAAATACAAATAGGAAAAGAAGATTATCAAAAGATAGTGTCTTGAATTTCCCTCTCATTTGCCCATAAAAATCAAGGGAGGATTTTTGTATCAAGCCTTTTTTTGAGATTTCTTCTGCACTTATTTTGAGCGTACCTAGATTGGGAGTAAACACTTCTGCTAAGGAATCAAGTGAAAGATCCTCCTTCAAATTCTTGATACGATCGATCCGCTCCAAAATTTTGTTCTTTGGGAAAAACGTTTCCTGTCCGGTAAACGTAGATTTCCGAATAAACCACTCTTCCGGTATTAAATTTTTCCTTTTCCATCGATAAAGGGATCCGTATGAAATCCCTGTAATTTCTAACAACTCTTTCTTTGATAGTAATTCTTCATTCATATTTTTCTTCCTTCATGCTGACAATGTAACATAACACTGTTACGTTGTCAAGAGTAAATAAATATGAAAACTAAATTCCCGTAATCTATAACGAGGGTGGTTCTACCCCCAATGCTTGATACAGGTGCTTCTGTTTCTTGGTGATCTCTCCCAGGATACGTCCGTATCCTGGGGCTTCCAGTAGCTCAATCGAATCCAGTTCATCCAAAAGACCTTGCAGTGTCCAAGATTCAAACAACTTTGCTTCTTGCATCTTCTGTTTGACATAGAAAGAATCCTTTGGTAAGTATCGGGAAAACAAGCTTTCAGGTCCGCCTCGACCCCTGTGATCTTGCCGATCTGATCCAGCAGGTAGCTGGCACCATAGAAGCTTCTGTGTGTTTGGGTGATCGGAACCGGACCGGGCTTGGGTATCATGGACTGGAGAGCTGATATTGCGTGTTTCCGGTATGCTCTGGTAGGTATCACCTCTCCGGTCTCCGGATCCAACTTGCCGATCAGCTTTCTCTTGGACCGGGATTGTTGTTTCTCCTTGTCCCAAAAGGCTTGGTTCTCATACACATACGTGATTGCCGTTTCTTTGTTACGCAAATAAACTAAAGACATTTTTCTCACCTCGTTATACATTAGAATGTATAACGAGGTATCTGTCAAGCATAAAACACTATTATTTTTTCATGATACCGAAGTTTCTGGATGATTCATTGTTATACATTTCGGGAAGGTAGGTTCCAAATAAATGGTTTGTTGAAATTTAGACTTTGCTCCATTTGCGCTAAAAATTTAGATGCATCTAAATGACTTTTTAAATATTCATATGGATTCTTTACGAGCTCTTCATGATTAATTTCTTTAGATATGCATAAAAAACTTTTAAACGTTTGCTCTTTGTCTAACTCAAGGACAGGATTATCACTAAACAAATCAATTATTATTTTTCGATTTTCTTCATTTTGTTTATCAAGATATTCACTATAGTTGAGAGTAATCTCTTTTTGGAGTTCAAAAGAATATTGGTAACTACGAACAATTTTCTCTACTTCAATCAAAAATTTTGGTGTAAATTTCAACATTTTAGTTTTCGCTTATCTTTCAGATAACTTTGATGAATTAGGTTATGAATTTTATCTAGGTTTTGCTCGATTGAGGATTGAAGATTCTTTTCTGGTCCCAGCTTTTTTTTGTTAATCATAGTGGCTCTTTATTCTGAATCTTAAATAAAGGCATAATATACTCCCAGTTTATCTTGATGTCTCCTATCATAAAATCGGTTTTTCTGCATCATCCATCACACTCTTTTCCAAATAATATTTCTCGGCTACTTATCTGCTATCCCGACAAAGTGTCGGGATTTATGTCGGGATAAAGCGCATAAATTTATGCGCCAGGCGCATAAATTGGCGTTAAAAAACATAGATAGTTCCTTTTCTAGTGCCGATTTGTTTTATTTTTTTTTCTTT